>NZ_JBEXSY010000014.1:0-141149 GCF_040613895.1 Nocardiopsis sp. NPDC006198
CGGAAAGGGTAGATTTCGAGTGCCCCCACGCAATGCCACCCCATCGCCGAATGGCCGCCTGGACACGGGCACGCCGCCGGCGGACGGCAGGTCCGGGTCAGGCGGCCACGGAGACGGCCTGGCGCAGACCCGGGGCGGCGACGTCCGCCCAGGCCCGCACGACGCTGTCGGGCCGGCCGGTCTCGTCGTCGGCCAGGATCAGGCCGGGCTCGGCCACCCAGGCGCCCAGGTCGGCGAGCAGGATCCGCAGGTCCTCCTCGATGCCGTGGCTGTTGCGCAGGTCGTCCACGACGGCCAGCGGAACCGCGACGGTGTGGCCCAGGCCCAGCTCGGGCAGGCGGTCGAGGAACACCTTCAGCAGGCCGGTGTAGGTGCCGTGCGCCTGCGGGGACGCGACGAGCAGGACGTCGCTCCGCCGCACCGTCTCCAGTGCGGCGTCCACGGCTTCGGAGGACTCGGCGAGCAGGTCGGGGCCCAGCTCCGCGAGGTCGATGACGTCGGGGACGGAGGCGACCCCCGCGCGGGAGGCCACCTCGGAGGCGGCGCGCAGGGCGGCGTCCCGGACGGCGGAACGGGAGCGGGGGGCGGCGACGAGCACGGTGAAGCGGGTCATGCGGAACTCCTGGGTTCGGTCAGAGCGAGCCGGGATCGACCGGAGGAAACGTCGGGGGGCGGCGATCGGGGTGCTGACACCGGAGAGGACGTCGTTCCTCTTACCGACACGGGGAGTGGACATCGTCGTCCGGGACTCGGTGCGTCGGGCCTGGCAGGGAGGCTCCGCGGGCCGGGGTACGACCCGGGCCCAGAACTGGGAGTGATGAGCGTCCGGTGTCTGCGGTAGGGCACGGTCACGGGAGTACACCCGTGGCGCGGGGCTGCGGCCCCGCAAGGCACTAGCTACGACAGAGCGCGCTCGCCTGCTGTCTCAGATCGACATGCAGGCGCTGGACAAGCAGCTCACCGGCGGACATGCCTCCATCATGAGGCGCGGCGGCCGCTATCGTCAATGCGTGCCGCCCCCCGCCTCGCGACGACAGGCCCCGACGACGTACGGTCCAGCCCTCGGACAGCCGTCCCAGGGTTCGGAACGCCCCAGTTCCGCAGGGGATACGTGGCGCAACGGCGGAAGGCACACCCCCTTCCACCCGGCGCCGACGCGGCGATGTAATTTGCGCCACACAACCTTCGCCCTCCCGTTCACCGGGCGCCGCAGACGCAGAGAGAGCTCGAACATGGCCCACACCCCCGTCACGCTCACCAACGCGCGCGTCGTGACCCCCGACGGAGTCCACGACGGCTGGCTGCGGGTCGAGAACGGCCGCGTGGCCGCGCTCGGCTCGGACGCCCCCTCCTCCGGAGCCTCTCCCGGCGAGGTCCGCGACCTCGCCGGCTCGTGGGTCGTCCCCGGCCTGGTCGACACCCACATCCACGGAGGGGCCGGACACGCCTTCCCCGAGGCCGATCCGGAGGGTGTCCGCGAGATCGTCGCCTTCAACCGCCGCCACGGGGTGACCTCCCTGGTGGGGGGCCTGGTGGCCGCCACCCCCGAGGACACGGTCCGCCAGGTGGCGGCGCTCGCCGAGCTCTGCGACGCCGGGGAGCTCGCGGGGATCTACCTGGAGGGGCCGTTCATCGCCCGCTCGAAGTGCGGGGCGCACGACCCGGAGCTGCTGCGCGACCCGGACACGGCCGAGTTCGACCGCTGGCTGAAGGCCGGCCGGGGGCACGTGCGCATGGTCACGGTGGCCCCCGAACTCCCGGGCGCCCTGGACCTGATCGGCGCGGCGGTGTCCTCGGGGGTGGTGGCCGCCGTGGGGCACACCGACGCCGGCTACGAGCAGACCCTGGCGGCCTTCGACGCCGGGGCGACGGTGGCCACCCACGTGTACAACGCGATGAGGCCGCTCAACCACAGGGACCCGGGACCGATCGCGGCCGCGCTGAACGACGGCCGGGTGACCCTCGAACTGATCATGGACAACGTGCACGTCCACCCCGGCGCGGCGGCCCTGGTGTTCGCGGCCGCGGGCGCGGACCGGGTGTCCCTGGTGACGGACGCGATGTCGGCGACCGGGCTGGGCGACGGCGAGTACACGCTGGGCGACCTGCGGGTGCGCGTGAGCGGCGGAGAGGCGCGGCTGGTGGAGAACGGGGCGATCGCCTCCAGCACCATCGTGCTGCCCCGGGCCGTGCGCAACGCGGTCGAGGGGCTGGGGGTCGGCGTGCCCGAGGCGGTGCGGTCCGCGTCGTCGGTCCCCGCGGCGGCGCTGGGCCTGGCCGGCGCGGGGCGGATCGAGGTCGGGGGCCACGCCGACCTCGTCGTCATGTCGGAGGGGCTCACCGTGTCCGACGTGATGTACCGGGGGGCCTGGACGGCATGACGGCGTGTCGCCATCCGGGTGCGTAACGGTATTATAACCTTGGGTCACAATGGCGGCAGGGCATCGAGGAGAGCACCCGCGCTCGACACGAAAGGATCTGCGCCATGGCCCAGTCGAGACAGACCGAGGACGAGCAGCCGACCCAGGAGGCCTCCGAGGAACACGGGCACCTCGGCAAACTCGCCGGCGAACTGTCCCGTTACTCCGTCCGGGCGGACGTGGTCGACGGCCGCTCGCCCTACCTTCGGGTGAGCAATCCGGCGTCCACCTGCGCGGTCGAGGACGTGATCTGTGAACGCAGGGAATTCGACTACGCGTTCCTCGCCTCGTTCGGGGTCCACCTCGGCAGCAGCGGGAGCCTCGGGGTCACGGCCCACAAGGTCGCCTGGCTGGTGGGGGCCACCGAGGCGTGAGGACCGCGCGTCCGCGCCGACGGGGGCGGCGCCGCTCGGCGCCGCCCCCGTCCGTGCCCGGGACCGGGCCGCCGGGAGGCGCCGCGGCGACGCGTCCGCGCCGCACGTGGGTACGCACCGGGACCGGCCGCCCCATCGGAACGGGGCATGGCATCCCCTGCGTCCTTTACGACGTAGATTCAGCAGGAGCGGACGGCTCGGGACGGCGGACAGCGGCCGCCGGGCCCCGGCGGCGCGGACAGGACCCCTGCCTCAGCCTGCCTCGGACCGGGGCCCACGGGCGGTGACGCGGATCTTGGACTGGCCGTGCGGCCGTTCCTCCCAGTCCTCCATGAAGCGCGCGTCGAGCCCGTGCTTCTCCGCCAGGGCGATCAGCGTGTCGGTGCGGTAGTAGAAGTCCTCGCGCAGCACCTGGTGCTCCTCGCCCTCGGTCCGGTCGAACGTGAAGTCGAAGAACCCGCCCGGCGCCAGGATCCTCTCCACGTTCGCCAGGGCCTCGTCGATCACCTCGATCGGCGAGTGGGAGAACACGCTGTGCGCGTGCACCACGTCGAAGCGGCCCTCGGGCAGGAACGAGAACGTCAGGTCCCGCGTGATCGCCAGGTGCGGCAGCTTGGACTGGAGCCCCCGCTCCACGAGGACCCCCTTGGCGGCGATGAGGATGTCCGGGGAGATGTCGATCCCGTAGTAGCCCCCCTCGTCCAGGTAGTCGATCAGCCGCCACCCCGCCCGCAGGTTGCCACAGCCGATGTCCAGCATCCGGTGCCCGGGTTCGAGGCCGTGCTCGACCAGGTAGTCGAACTGCATCCGCCCCAGGGCCAGCCAGCGTTCCTCGTTCCGGCTGCCCACCGCGGCCCTGGGGTCCCTGGCCGCGTCGGAGGCCATCACCGCCCGGTAGTAGTCCACGTGGTCGCGGTGGGTCATCCGCAGTCTCCAGTCCCGGACGGACCGGCGCACGTGGGGCACCACCCTCCCGGGGTTGCGCAACGCGTAGCGCACCTTGTGCGCCAGGGACGAACGGTTCGCGTTGAGGGACTCGGCTGTCTTGTTCGGCATCGGCAGAACTCTCGTGTCGAAGGCGCTCCGCCTGCCCGACGGGGCGCGGGCCAGGGGACCACGAGGCTACTTCTTCCGACCCGGCGGCGGAAGGGAGGCCGGGGCGCCGCGGGCACGCGCCCGGGAGCACCCTCAGCCTCCGGAGCGCTCCCGCCGGACCGCCGCCAGGCGGACGGCGCCCCAGAGCAGGAGGAGGACGGCGATCGCCCCCACCACGGCCCCGGTGGCGAACCCGGCCAGGTCCGCGGCGCCCTCCGCGTCGGCGACGCCGGACACCAGGTTCAGCACCGACCACCCGCCCGCGACGAGGGCGACCGTGAGGGAGGCTCCGATGACGAGCACCCCCTTGCGGCCGAAGAAGTAGCGGCGTCCGCCGGGCGCCGGCGGGGAGTCCAACTCCGCGCCGGGCCCCGCGGTGACCGCACCGGGACGCTTGAAGTAGGAGAGGACGGACCAGCGCCCGCACGGCTCCCAGCCCCCGGGCGCCAGCCGCTCCCCGAGGATTTCACGGTCCGCGCGCCCGGAGCCGACCTCCTGGCGGTACTCCCACGTCTGGGGCCGTTCCGCGGACCTCCGGCTGACGAAGCGGCCGAACCTGTCCACCCGCTCCACCTCCCATCCCTGGGCACCCATCTCGTTGAGCCGGGCGGGCGCCTCGAAGGCGTCTGCGGTCCACACGAGGGCCTCGTCCTCCGGGTCGGCCCCGGTACCGCCGGGGTCCACCTCGCCGGAGGCGCGGGTCAGCGCCGAGGCGAACTCCTCCACCGGGCCGAACTCCTCCTCGGGGTCCGCACCGCTCTCCGCCGCGTGGGCGGAGAGGTCGTCCAGCAGCGCCCGGGACCGCTCACCGTCCACGCCGTGCTCCCGCAGCCGTGCGGCGAGGGCTCCGAAGTAGTCGCTCATGCAGTCTCTCCGTCCACGAGTACCGAGCGCACCGAGGCGTCGAACTCCATCCAGGCCGCGCCCTGCTCCCGCAGGAAGGCGCGTCCACCGTCGGTCAGTGTGTAGTAGCGGCGGCCGGGCCCCTTCGGCGCGGCGCGATACTCCGCGACGACCAGCCCGGCCTCTTCCAACCGGTTGAGCACCGGGTAGAGCGTGCCTCCGCGGATCCTGCCGAACCCGCTCCCGTCCAAGCGCTTGGAGATCTCGTAGCCGTAGCTCTCCCCCTCGGTCAGGGTGGCCAGGACCAGGAGGTCCAGCACCCCCTTGAGCCAGCTCGCGCGGCGGTCCATGCGTGCGTCCTCCTTCGTCGGGAACCGCACGCACCGGTCACCCGGAACCTGCGGCCCCTCGCCTCCGCCACCAGCAGTGGCTCGACTTCACTACCTAGACAGTATCGCCACCTAGTCAGGATAGCAATCTAGGTGGCATCGCCGCACGGATACGGGTCCGGGCACACGAAGGGCCCCGGCCCGCCGACTGCGGCGGACCGGGGCCCGGAACGACGGACGGCCCCGCGAGCGCGATCACGCGCGGGCGGGGCCGTGCCGTCATGGAACAGGGGTGACGCGAACCGGCCGCGAACCGCGAGGCGAAGCCTCGCGCCGGGTCCGGGAAGGCGTCCACGGACACAACGACGGGACGGCCCCGCGCGGCGGCACGAGCCGTCGCACGGGACCGTCCCGTCATCGAGTGGAGGTGGCGGGAATCGAACCCGCGTCCTTCAGCACCGAGCCAGGGCTTCTCCGGGTGCAGTCTGCGCTGTCGTTCTACTCGGCCCCAGCGCTTGCACAGACACATCGCTGACAGGCCCAGCCACGAAAATGTCCCGCTCAGGCCCCGTGGCCTGATCTGAGCGGTAAGTCACCTTGTTGATGCCGAGTCCTGGGCCGATGACATGCTCAGGTCGACAGAGACGCTATCGCTTAGGCAGCGAGAGCGAACTCAGTGCGCTTAGAATTGGCACTTGTGTTTATGCGAATGCAGGATTAACGAGGTCACAAACGCAACCCTCGACCCGCTTCCCCTGGAACGACTACCGAAGTCGAAACCGATCACCCCCTGTGAAATTGTCAAAGCCTCCCGTCAGACGGTCGGCCGACACGCGAGCGTCGAACGCCCGTGCGTCCGTCACTCTACCCTTACAACGGCACGGGGGCCAAGCTGATTCCCGTCCGGGGCCCCGAATCCTCCCGGACGCGGAGAACCCCCGTGAGCGCGGACGCGAGAAGTGGTCGACGCGGCTCACGGGGGGCGGTCGGCAGGGTCCGGCCGACCTCGTGGGAACCGGCAGGATCTCCCCCGAGATGAGGTCCTGCCCCACGTACTGGTCCGCTACCCCCGTGGCGGTCCCAGTCACAGGGGAAGACGCGAGCGGTCCCCCCGGGAGTTGCCCGGGGGGACCGTTCTTTGCCGCTCCTTGGCCCGCGCGGACCCGCCGGCCGGCCGCGACAGGGCGGGGCCTGCGCCCCGCCGACCGCTACCAGCCGACCTGCTCCTCGCCGCCGGTGAGCTCGGCCCCGTCCAGCGGGACCGTCCCCTCCGCGGGAACGCCGGAGGCCAGGGTGTTGAGGAAGACGTTCGTGGCGTCCACCGCGTACTGCGACCACGCGGTCATGCTCGGGTCCACCTCGGCCAGGACCGCGAAGGCGATCCCGTCCTTGTAGCCCACGAACCAGTGCAGCGCGGTGCCGTCCTGCTCGGTGCGGGCGGCCTGCCCGTACACCTCTCCCCCGCCGGCGAGCAGTTCGGGCATCCGGTTGACGACGGCGTCGCGCATCCCCGTGCGCACCACCTCGAGGTGGGCCTCGTCCAGGGCCTCGGCCCCGGCCGGGGACGGGCCCTCCTGCCGGACCAGGGTGGGGGCGTGCCAGGTGCCGTCGGCGACGGCGCCCGCCGCGAGCGCCATGCTCAGCGGGCTCACCCGGACGCCGTGCTCGCCGATCATGGCGGAGGCGACGTCCTCGTCGGCGCCGCCGATGGAGACGGCACCGGAGGACGCGGGGACGGGCAGCTGCCACTCGGCGCCGATGCCCAGCTTCTGCGACGTCTCCGCCAGGGCGTCGGCCCCCACCTCGGAGCCGAGTTCCACGAACCCGACGTTGCAGATGAAGGCCAGGTTGCGGGCCAGGTCCGGTTCCCCGGACAGGAACCCGCTGCTGGGGTTGACGTAGGTCCGTCCGCCGACCTCGGCCGAGAAACCGCACGGCACGACGCCGTCGGGCGTGGTGGCGCCGGACTCCAGCGCCGCCAGGGCCGACACCATCGTGAAGGCTCCCCCTGGCTCGTAGGAGCCCGTGAGGGCCGCGTCGTCGGTGGTGTTGCCGGAGGCGTTGGCGGCTGCCAGGACCTCGCCGCTGGCGGCGTCCACGGCCACCAGGTAGCCGTTGTCGGGCAGGGTCTCCAGGGCCGTCTCCGCGGCGCGCTGCACGCCCGAGTCCAGGGTCGTGTCGATGACCCCGCTGAGCTCCCCCGCCCACGAGTCGAGGACGTCGGTGACCTCTCCGCCGTCGTCCAGGGAGACGACCTGGGTGGTGCCGGAGCCCGCCAGCTCGTGCTGGAAGATGTTCTGGAGGCCGCTCAGCCCGATCGTGTCGCCCGCCTGGTAGGGGCCCGGCACACGGGCGGACACCCGGTGCTCGGACGTGCCGGCGACCTCGCCCAGCAGGAACGGCGCCATCGACGGCGTCAGGTTGATCTCGACCTCCTGCGTGTCGACGCCGGAGATCCTCCCGGCCTCGCTCAGCAGGTTCTCGTCGACGCTGGAGCCGCGCATGAGCACGAGCGGCTGGAACTGCTCGGGCGGGGCGGAGCGCACGCGGTTGAGGAGCGGGTCGGGGTCCTCCTCCAGGAGTTCGGCGAGCTGGGTGACCCCGGCCTCCTTGTCCTCCATCTCGGCGGGGAACACGCCGAACGCGGTCACGCTGTCCGCGGAGACCAGCGGCTCGCCCTCGCGGTCGAGGATCTGCCCGCGCTCCTGGCTCTCGTAGCTGACCGCCAGCCGCTCGTTCTCGCTGAGGTCGGGGTGCAGGACGCTCGACGACCAGCTGATCTTCCAGCCGTCCGCGCCCCACACCAGGGGCATGCGGCCGGTGTAGTTCCATGTCGGGTCGCCGATGCCGAGGTCCGCGTGCACCTCGAACTCGGCGTCGGCCGCGTCGCCCTCACGGGTGATGGGGCCCAGGCCGAAGCGCAGGGACGCCAGGTCGAGCTGTTCGCGCATGTCCGTGAGCGCGCCCGCGACCTCTTCGGGGTCGCCGTCGGTGTACGCCGCGGCCCCCTCGTGGTCCCCGTCCTGCCAGGCGAGCAGGAAGGACCTGACCGCCACCTCCGGACTGGGGTTCGGTGTGCAGGCGGCCAGGGTGGCGGCGAGGATCAGTGCGCTGCCGACGGCCGTGAACCGGCCAAGGGGACGGGGGGACACCGTGTGTGTTCCTTTCGGGCGCCTCATCGGTTGCGGCGGCGGAGCGCGCGTTCCATGTCCCGCTTCGCCTCGCGCTCGGCGATGTCGTGGCGCTTGTCGTACTCACGCTTACCGCGGGCCAGAGCGATCTCGACCTTGGCCCGGCCGTCGCTGAAGTACAGGGAAAGCGGTACCAGCGTGTGACCGGGCTCCCGGGTCTTCCCGATGAGCCGGGAGATCTGCTCGCGGTGCAGGAGTAGCTTACGCGATCGCCGGGCCGCGTGGTTGGTCCAGGTTCCCTGCGAGTACTCCGGGATGTGCACGTTCTCCAGCCACACCTCGCCGTCGTTGATGTGGGCGAAGCCGTCGACGAGGGAGGCCCGGCCCTGCCGGAGCGACTTGACCTCGGTGCCTGTGAGGACCAGACCCGCCTCGTAGGTCTCGTCGATGTGGTAGTCGTGCCGGGCTCGCTTGTTCTGCGCGATGAGCTTGTGCCCGGTTTCCCGTGCCACAGGTCTGTCCCTTCATACGTCCGGGGGGCACGAGGCCCCCCGGTTGTGGTCTTTCCGCCCCCCGGCGGCCGCGTCAGACCTTCAGGTAGCGGCGCAGGGTGAGGAACGAGGTCACGGCGCACAGCAGCACACCGAGGATCATCGACACGCCGATGACGTACATCAGCGCGCCCGTGCCGAGGGCGACGTCGAACTGGAACCACTCCTCGATCCGGGTGAGCAGCGTGAACCGGGTGGCCACGATGAACCCGGAGGCGATCAGACCGCCGGCGAAACCGGCGATCGCGCCCTCGAGGAGGAACGGCAGCTGGATGTAGAAGTTGGACGCGCCGACCAGCCGCATGATGCCGGTCTCCCGGCGGCGGCTGTAGGCGGAGAGCCTGATCGTGTTGCCGATCAGCAGCGCGGCCGCGGCCAGCTGCACGAGGGCGACGACCAGGGCGGCCCACTTGAGGACGTCCAGCAGACCGAAGAACTGCTCCAGCAGGCCCCTGTCGTTGGAGACGCTGTCGACGCCGGGCGACCCCTGGACCGCCGCGCGCACCGTGTCGTAGTGCGACGGGTCGGTGAGCTGCACCCGGTAGTTGTCCGGGATGTCGCCCTCCTGGGCGGCGCCGGCCAGGGCCTCGTTGGAGGCGCCGAGCCGGTCCTGGAAGTCCTGCCAGGCCTGGGCCGGGGTCAGGTACTCGTAGCCGTCGACCTCGTTCATGCCGTCCAGCTTGGCGGCCAGCTCGGCGCGGTCCTCCTCCGTCGCCGCGCCGTTCTCCTCGCAGATGCTGGTCGGCGAGATGTCGGTGCACATGTAGACGGTCAGCGTGATCCGCTCGTCCCAGTAGGTGCGCATCTCGGAGACCTGCTGGTTGACCAGCAGACCGGCACCGAACAGGCTGAGGGAGATGGCCACCGTCGTGATGACGGCGATGGTCATCGTCAGGTTTCGACGCAGGCCGATCCACGTCTCGGAGAGAACGAATTGTGCTCGCATGATCTGTTAAAGGTCCATCCTTCGGGGCTTTGCCGCGCCGGTCCTCGCAGCAAGGAGGTCAGTACGCCTGGCCGTAGACGCCGCGCGTCTGGTCGCGCACTACCAGGCCCTCTTCAAGCTCGATCACGCGCTTGCGCATCGAGTCGACGATGGCGGCGTCGTGTGTCGCCATGACGACGGTGGTGCCCGTGCGGTTGATTCGGTCCAGCACCTTCATGATGCCGATGGAGGTCGCGGGGTCGATGTTTCCGGTGGGCTCGTCGGCCAGCAGGATCTGCGGGCGGTTGACGAAGGCGCGGGCGATGGCCACGCGCTGCTGCTCACCACCGGAGAGCTCGTTGGGCATGCGCCCGGCCTTGCCCTCCAGGCCGACGAGTTCGACGACCTCGGGCACGACCTTGCGGATGAAGCGCCGCGGCTTGCCGATGACCTCCAGGGCGAAGGCGACGTTCTCGAAGACGTTCTTGTTCGGCAGGAGTCGGAAGTCCTGGAAGACGCATCCGATGCGTCGGCGCAGGTGCGGGACCTTCCAGTTGGAAAGCCGCGCGAGGTCCTTGCCGGCGACGTGGACGCGTCCCTTGTCGGGCTTCTCCTCCTTGAGCACCAAGCGGAGAAAGGTCGACTTTCCGGAGCCGGACGGGCCCACCAGGAAGACGAACTCGCCCTTGTCCACGTCGATGGAAACACCGTCGAGCGCGGGACGCTTCTGGGTCGGGTACTGCTTGGTGACGTTCTCGAAGTGGATCACAGGCGCATCACAAGGCTCTCGAAGGTATGGGCGACCTGGCGGAGGATACTCCGCTCGGGTCGTACCGGCCACATGGCCAACCGACAGTGTAGAGGGGGGAGCGGCCCGGATTGTCCAGGTCGCGTCTCGCCCGC
Source organism: Nocardiopsis sp. NPDC006198 (assembly GCF_040613895.1). Taxonomy (NCBI): domain Bacteria; kingdom Bacillati; phylum Actinomycetota; class Actinomycetes; order Streptosporangiales; family Nocardiopsidaceae; genus Nocardiopsis; species Nocardiopsis sp. NPDC006198. The sequence continues at coordinate 10,572 of NZ_JBEXSY010000014.1, forward strand.
AACGTCAGTGCACTCTCGGACAGCAGCCACGAGCATATCGGAGGTGTCAACCGATGATAACGTTCACATATAGCAACTTCGGTAAAACTGCGGAGTCGTACTCATCACCATTGGGCTACGGTGCCCCCACCGGCCCCGCCCGGACACCCGCGGTACAGGTTCCGGGACCGGGCGTGTCCCCGCCGCGGGGCGCGGCCCCGGGGCCTCCCCGGGCGCGGACCGCGGGTGACGCGGTTCGGCCCGGCGGACGCGGGCCCGGAACGGCCCGCGGACCCCGGCCTAGCCGTCCTGGCGCTCGCGGCTGCGCATCCAGCGGATCTCCGCGTCGATGAAGTCGTCGATCTCACCGTCGAGGACCGCCGACGTGTTGCCGGTCTCCATGCCGGTGCGCACGTCCTTGACGCTCTGGTAGGGCTGGAGCACGTAGTTGCGCATCTGGGTCCCCCAGCTGCTCACCGAGTCGCCGCGGATCTCGTCCAGCGCCGCCTGCTCCTCCTCGCGCTTGCGTGCGAGGAGCTTGGACTGGAGCATCGACATGGCGGTCGCCTTGTTCTGCAGCTGCGAGCGCTCGTTCTGGCAGGACACCACGATCCCGGTCGGCAGGTGGGTGATACGCACCGCCGAGTCGGTGGTGTTGACGCCCTGGCCGCCCGGACCGCTGGAGCGGTACACGTCGATGCGCAGCTCGGTCTTCTCGTCGATGTCGATGTGGTCGCTCTTCTCGACCATCGGCACGACGTCGACGCCCGCGAAGGAGGTCTGGCGCCGGTTCTGGTTGTCGAACGGCGAGATGCGCACCAGGCGGTGCGTGCCGTGCTCGCCGCGCAGGGTGCCGTAGGCGAAGGCCGACTTGACCGCGAAGGACGTGGACTTGATGCCCGCCTCCTCGGCGTAGGAGGTCTCGTAGACCTCCGTCGGGTAGCCGTGCCGCTCCGCCCAGCGCAGGTACATGCGCTGGAGCATCTGCGCCCAGTCGGCGGCGTCCACGCCGCCGGCCTGGGAGTTGATGGTGACGATGGCCTCGCTCTCGTCGTGCGGGCCGTTGAGCAGGGTCCGCACCTCCAGCTCGCCGATCTCCTTGCGCAGCTGCTCGAGCTCGCGGTCGGCCTCGTCCTTGGTGTCCGCGTCGTCCTCGATCTCGGCCAGCTCGAAGAGGACGCCGAGGTCGTCGAGCCGCTGGCTGATGCCGTTGACCTTGTTGACCGTGGACTCCAGGACGGAGAGGCGGCGCGTCACCTTCTGCGCGTTGTCCTGGTCGGCCCACAGCTCGGGGTCCGCGGACTGCTCGCGCAGCTCGGCGATCTGGGTGCCCATCGCCTCCAGGTCCAACACTGCGGAGACGCTCGCCAGGGTCGCCGCGAGTTCTTTGATCTTCTCTGCTGGGTCCATGTCTGCCACGGTCCCCAGTGTAGGTCCCCGGGACGCGGCAGGGCCCCGCGCGGCGTCGCGCGGGACCCTCGGGCACTCCGGGACCGGGGCTCCCGCCCCGGGCCGGGTCCGGCTAGTCGACCAGGGAGCGGAAGGACCGCAGGGCCACCGACAGCGTGGCCAGGTCGAACCGCTCGTGCTCCTGGATCTCCGACAGGGTGATGCCTGCGCGCTCCACCGTCTCGCTGTTCTGCGCCAGCCAGGCGGCGATCAGCTCGTCGGCGTCCTCCGACGGCCCGCTCTCCAGGACCCGGCCGGTGAGGTCGGCGTGCGCGGCGTACAGGTCGTCGCGCAGCGCCGAACGCGCCATCGTGGCCCACCTGTCGTCGCGCGGCAGGTCGATGATGCGCTCGCGCCACCAGCTGATGTTGAGCCGGTCGGCCAGGGCGAAGTACAGCTCCGCGACCTTGGCGACCGGTCGGCCGGTGCGGCGCGCGGTCTCCACCAGGTCCAGGGTGGAGTACGCGGGCACCATGGCGGCGACCCTCTCGGCGAGGCCGGAGGACACCCCCATCGCCATGTAGCGGTCGCGGCGCTCGGTGAACGCCTCGCGGTCGCGTCCGCGGAGCATCTCGACCAGGCGCGGCAGCACCTCCCCGACGCCGTCCGCGAAGAAGCCGATCTCGCTGCGGATGTCGAAGGGGAAGGTGCGGTTGCGCAGCAGCCACCGGGCGGAGCGCTCGGCCAGCTTGCGCGTCTCCAGCAGGAGGGACAGCTGGCTGTCCACCGAGATCTCGTGGTCCAGCTCCTCGACCACGCCCCAGAACCTGCGGAGCTGGAGCACCTCCTGGACCACCAGGAACGCGCGGGCGATGTCCGCGGCGCCGGATCCCAGCTCCTCGTTGAGGCGGAACGCGAACGTCACCCCGGAGCGGTTGACGAGCTGGTTGACGACCTGGTTGACGATGATCTCCCGCCTCAGCGGGTGGAAGGCCACGCCCCGGGCGAAGCGCTCCGACCGCAGGGGCGTGGGGAAGTAACCGGTCAGGGTGTCGGCCAGGTACGGGTCCTCGGCCAGGTCGGACGCGGCGATCTGGTCCTTGAGGCTGATCTTGGTGTACGACAGCAGCGTCGCGAACTCCGGCCCGGTCAGGCCCTTGCCCGCGGCGCGCCGCTCCGCGAGGGTCTTGTCCGACGGCAGGTCCTCCTGCTTGCGCTTGAGGACCTTGGTGCGCTCCAGGTGCCGCATGTACCTGCCGTGCACGTGCAGCATCTGCCGGTCCTGCTTGCGCGCGGCTCCCAGGACCGTGTTCTGGGCGTAGTTGTTGTCCAGGACCAGGTCGGCGACCTCGTCCGTCATGTCGATGAACAGCTGGTCCCGGTCGCCCTTGCCGAGGCTGCCCGCCCGCACCTCGCGGTCGAGCATGATCTTGATGTTGACCTCGTGGTCGGAGGTGTCCACACCGGCGGAGTTGTCGATGAAGTCGGTGTTGACCCGGCCGCCCTCCCGGGCGAACTCGATGCGGGCGGGCTGGGTCAGGCCCAGGTTGCCGCCCTCGCCGACCACCTTGACGCGCAGTTCCGTGGCGTCGACGCGGACCTGGTCGTTGGCCTTGTCGCCGGCGTCGGCGTGCGTCTGGGTGCTGGCCTTGACGTAGGTGCCGATGCCGCCGTTCCAGAGCAGGTCGACCGGCGAGGTGAGGATGTGCCGGATCAGCTCGTCCGGGGTGAGCGAGTCGACGTCCTCGTCGATGCCCAGGACCTCGCGCACCTGCGGGGTGACCGGCACGGACTTGGCCGTGCGCGGGTGCACTCCGCCGCCCGCGGAGAGCAGGGCGGGGTCGTAGTCCTCCCAGGTGCTCCGCGGCAGGTCGAACAGCCGCTTGCGCTCCGCCCAGGAGGTGTGCGGGTCGGGGTCCGGGTCGAGGAAGACGTGGCGGTGGTCGAACGCGGCCACCAGCTTGGTCTGCTTGCTGAGGAGCATGCCGTTGCCGAACACGTCGCCGGACATGTCGCCGACGCCGACGGCGGTGAACGGCTCCTCCTGCACGTTGACGCCCATCTCGCGGAAGTGGTACTTGACCGACTCCCAGGCGCCGCGCGCGGTGATGCCCATGGCCTTGTGGTCGTAGCCGACCGAGCCGCCCGAGGCGAAGGCGTCGCCGAGCCAGAACCCGCGCTCGGTGGAGATGGCGTTCGCCGTGTCGGAGAAGGTCGCGGTGCCCTTGTCGGCGGCCACGACCAGGTAGGAGTCGTCCCCGTCGTGCAGGACGGTGCGCTCGGGGTGCACCACCCGGCCGTCGACGAGGTTGTCGGTGACGTCGAGCAGGCCGCTGATGAAGTCCTTGTAGCAGGAGACGACCTCGGCCGTGACCTGTTCGCGGGTGCCGTTCTCGGGCAGGCGCTTGCAGACGAACCCGCCCTTGGCCCCGCTGGGGACGATCACGGAGTTCTTCACCATCTGGGCCTTGACCAGGCCGAGGACCTCGGTGCGGAAGTCCTCGAAGCGGTCGGACCAGCGCAGTCCGCCACGCGCGACCGAGCCGAAGCGCAGGTGCACGCCCTCCACCCGGGGGGAGTACACGAACATCTCGAACCGCGGCCGCGGGTGGGGCAGCTCCGGGATCGCCTGCGGGTTGAGCTTGAGCACCAGGTAGGGGCGCCCCTGGTAGTGGTTGGTGCGCAGGGTGGCGCGGATGACCGCCAGGAAGGAGCGCAGGATGCGGTCGTGGTCCAGGCTGGCCACGGCCTCCAGCTCGCCCTCGACCTTGCGGATGATCGCGTCGGCGCGCTCGTCGCGGCCCGCGTCGGACTGGTCGGGGTCGAAGCGGGCCTCGAACAGCTCGACCAGCAGGTTGGCGATCCCGACGTTGGCGACGAGGACGTCGGCCAGGTAGTCCGGGGTGAACGTGGACCCGGTCTGGCGCAGGTACTTGGCGTAGGCGCGCAGGACGGTGAGCTGGCGCCAGTCCAGCCCCGCCCGCACGACCAGGGCGTTGAACCGGTCGGACTCGCCGAGGTCGCGCCAGGAGGCGTCGAAGGCCTCCTCGAACAGCGCCTTGAGGCGGTCGGGCCGGAGGTCGGACTCGGGGATGGGGCCGAGGCCGAAGTCGTAGACCCACACCTTGCCGACGCCCTGCACGGAGATGTCGGAGGGCCACTCGTCCACGACCTCGACACCGAGGTCCTCCAGGACGGGCAGGACGCGGGACAGCGAGATGGGCTCGCCGATCCGGTAGAGCCGGAACCGCCAGGCGCGGGGACCGTCCTCCTCCCTCCGGTAGAGGCTGGCGGAGAACGCGCCGTGCCGCTCGTCGGGGTCGGTGCGCCCGATCAGCTCCTCCAGCACGCCGATGTCTCCGGCGGCCGTGGCGGGGCTGTTGTCGACCTTGTAGGCCTCGGTGATGCCGCTGCCGTAGCGCTCCTTGTACGCGGTGGCCCGGACGGGGCCGAAGGCCTCCGTGAGGGCGTCGTCGAAGTCGGCGTCCCAGGAGCGGGCGGCGTTGCGGACCTTCTCCTCGAGGGAGACCTGGTCGATGTCGGCGAGGGTCCGGCCGTGCTCCGCGCGGGCCACCAGGTACAGGCGGGCGAGCGGCGCTGCGCCGATCAGCACGTTGTGGTCCATCGTGGCGCCCTGGAAGGCGTCGGCGAGGACCTTCTGGATGTCGAGGCGCACCCGGGTGCTGTACTGGTCGCGCGGCATGTACACGAAGCAGGACATGTAGCGGCCGCCGTACGGGTCGCGGCGCATGAACAGCTTGGTCCCGCGGCGGTCGCGCAGGCGCAGGACGCCGCGGACGATGTTGTACAGCTCGTTCACGGGGATCTGGAGGAGTTCCTCCCGGGGGAAGGTCTCCAGGAGCTCGATGAGGTCGGAGCCGTCGTAGCTGTCGGCCTCGAACCCGGCCAGGGCCAGCACCTCGGCCTGCTTGCGCCGCAGGATCGGGATCTGGGCGATGCTGGTGGTGTTGGCCTGGGAGGTGAACAGCCCCAGGAACCGGCGCTCGCCGACGATGTTGCCCTGGGCGTCGAACTTCTTGACCCCGATGTAGTCCAGGTACTTGGGGCGGTGGACGGTGGCCCGCGAGTTGGCCTTGGTGAGGACCAGGATGTAGGGCTCGCGGGCCTTGCCCCGGATCTCGGGGGGCAGGGCGGCGAAGCTGGTGGAGGCGGGCGAGTCCATGCGCAGGACGCCGAGGCCGGATCCGGGCTCGGGGCGCAGGGAGTCGTCGCCGTTCTCGTCGGTGACCAGGGCGTACTCGCGGTAGCCCATGAAGGTGAAGTGGCGGCTGGCCGTCCAGCGCAGGAAGTCGACGCTCTCGCCGATCTCGCGCGGATCGACCCCTCCGGCCGCGAGGCGGTCGGGGTACGCGGCGAGCTCGTCGGCGATCCGGATGGCCCGGTTGCTCATCTTGGCGGCGTCCTCGTCCACGTAGCGGACGTCGTTGAGGACGCTCTCCACGCGGTCGGTGATCTCCTTGACCCGCTCGGGGTCGGACTGCAGGTCGATCTCGATGTGCATCCAGGACTCGTCGGTGGGGAGCAGGCCCTCCCCTCCGAGCTCCGGGTCCACCCTCACCAGGCGGCCGGCGAGGTCGCGGCCGACGGTCATCTGCGGGTGGATGATCAGCCGTGCGCCCGCGCCGAGCTCGTTGAGCGCCATGGTCACGGACGAGACGAGGAAGGGCGCGTTGTCGGTCACGACCTCGACGACGCTGGTCTGCTGCTCCCAGCCGTCGCGGTCCGCGGCGGGGGTGTACACGCGGACCTTGGCCCGCCCCGGGGTGCGCTCGGTACCGAAGGCGCGGTGGGCGCCGGCGGGACCGCAGATCTGCTCCGGGGTTCGCCCGGCGATCTCCTCGGGGTCCGTGTGGCGGTAGTAGAGGGGCAGGAAGCGCCGCACCGCGTCGGCCTCCTCGGGACTGAGTCGCGTCCCCGGGGACCACTTGGCGGCCGCCTCGCTGAGCAGCTTCTGGAGGATGACGTCGGATTGCCCGGTCATGTGGCTATCTCACTCCTTTGTGAGCAACGTCGCACGCGCACTGGGAGAACACCCGGTCATATGACCTGTGAACTTCTGTGCATAGGTGTGATTCGACGTGAGGACCTTGGGCCGCAAGGAACCCCACGACCATGGTGTTGGGTTGAGCCTGTGCGCACAGGCGGCGGAGTAGCGAGGCGCGGGACCTCGTTGTTCCGGCCTCGTCCGCTGACCAGGCTACTGCTTTTCGGACGCGAGGGCATGACCAACACCGTTACACGGTGGTTACGTACTGTTAGAACTGGATTGCGGTCGTCGTCGGCGGTACGCACGGGGGCCGTCCTGCCCCTCACGGGAACGAACATGCCGTCACCCGGCGGTCGCCTGGTGGACCGCCGCCATCACGGCCCGCGGGTCGGTCAGGTCGGGCAGCACGATGCGGGCCCCGGCGTCGCGCAGCTGCCCCTCGGTGGTCGACCCGTTGAGGACCGCCACCGGGGTGGCCCCGCCGATCACCGCGGCGCGGACGTCGGGGGCCGAGTCGGTGACGAACACCGTCTCCGCCTCCGTGTACGCCCGGCCCCCCTCGCCCGCGGCGTGCAGCCTGATGGACTGGATGAGGCTGGACTTGGGGTAGTTGACCGACCCGTACCCGCCGATGGCCAGGTTCAGGTGGGTGTCCAGGCCGAACGCGACCAGCTTGGCCGTGGCGTTCACCCGGGTGCTGCCGCTGACGACGGTCTGGACCGTGTCGGGCAGGGAGGCGACGGCGGCCAGGGAGGCCGCCGCGCCGGGCATGACCCGGCCCCGGGAGAGGAGTTCGTCGGCGCGGTTGCCGAAGGACTCCTCCAGCGAGGCGAGGAACTCGCCCAGGACCGCCGTGTCGGGTTCGACGTCGACGTAGTTGCGGGCGCAGAACTCGAAGAACATCTCCGAGTCGGTCCGGCCCGCCGACGAGGTCAGGTAGACCAGCGGCTCGCCGGTGACCTTCTCGAAGGCCTCGGCGTAGGCCGCCCTCATCACCTGGCCCGCGTCGAGGAGGGTGAGGTCGATGTTCCATAGCACCAGGCGGCTGATGGCTGACTCCTCGGCGTTCGGGGATGGAGGGACGGGCCCATTTTGCCGTATGGGCGTTTCCCGGCGAAAACCACGCCCGCTCCCGGCCAGGGTGCCAGAGCGGGACCTCCGTCCGAAACCCCGCCGTGCCGCCGGTCTCAGGCGGGCGAAGCCCGTCCACAGAGGAGTTTGCACCGCCACCCCTTGGCGGTTGAAGGTGGGCGGTGCTGGAGGGCGCGACCGCTCGGCCTCAACCACCGGGGCGACCGAAGGCCTCAGCCCCCACGGCTCCGGAACAGCGGGACCCCCAATACCCCGCGATCCGGTGGAGGAGTTGGCGAAGGCCTACGCCGCACTGGAGGACGCGGGGTGGCCCGGGCTGGACGAGGGTGCCTACACCGGGTGGTCCCAGACCCCGAACGCCGTCCGTACCCGGGCGGCGCCCTCCACGAGGCCGACCTCCAACGAGAACCTGTCCACGGCCGGCGGCCCCTCCCTCTCCAGGAGGGCGTGGGCCTCGCGCAGCTGGTCCGCGAGCGGCGTCGGGCCACCCCCGTGGACCGATCCGTCCGGCCACAGGTACGCCCAGGAGTCGTCCGGCGTGCCCATGTAGATGATCCGTCCCTGCCCGCCGCTGAAGGGGCGGCCTCCGACACCGATGCGTACCCCCGGAAGCATGAGCATGATCCGAGTAAGCAGGTCGTCCTCGACCAGGCCGTCCGAGGTGAACGGCACGACGGAAGTCGACTCCGGGTCGCGCCCCATACCCGGGAAACCGCCGGGCGGCACTCGCTGGGTGCGGTCCCGCATGAAGAACGCCTCGCACACGAACGTGCCTGCGGCGCTCCCGGGTCCGGTCCGGCGAAGGGAGGCGACCGGGCTGGAGTGGGATCCGGAGAAGGGTCCCCACGGGACCACGATCGCCGCCTCCGGCTCCGCCTGCCTGATCCACGCGGACGGAATCCGGGTGACGGCGCACGTGGCGATGATCGCGTCGTAGACGGCTCCATCGGGGGGCTCGACGCCGTGCACCACCTCCACTCGGTCGGCCTCCAGGCGCCTGCGCGCGGCTTCGGCGACCCGGGCGTCGATCTCCAGCGAGGTCACCGAACCCGTGGGACCGACGAGCGAGGAGAGGATGGCCGCGTTCCAACCGGTTCCGGTGCCGATCTCCAGCACGCGCATCCCTGGTTCGATCCCCGCGGCTCCGATCATGTCCGCCATCAGCTGCGGGGCCGACGAGGAGGAGGTGGGGGTGTTGACCGCTCCGCTTCCCCCGTCATTGGCCTGGGTGACCACGGCGTCGCTGTCGTAGACGTAGGAGGCCCAACGTTCCGGAGCGGCCGACCGGATGAGCGGCAACCCCTGGATTTCGGGCCACACCAGGTCCGGGATGAAGCGGTGCCTGGGGTGATCGGCGAATGCCGCGCGGATCGCGTCGCCCGCGTCGAGCCGGTCGACGAGTTCGGCGTGCAGCCGCACGAAATCCGTCACTTGCGCACCTTCCCGGTACCGCTGCACTGCTGACAGGTGTGGACCTCCTTGTCCTGCCCCCACCCTTTCTTCTGCCCGTCGGATGTGACGACAAAGCTTCCGGTACCACCGCAAGCCGCGCAGTCGGACTCGGCCATACGCACTCTCCTCAGCACAGGGGGAACAGGACGACAGGCGTCCGGTCCCGGGGAAGTCTTCCGAGAACCGATACTCCGTCACGGATCGGGGACTCTGTGTCACAGTGGAGCACAACTGGCTTGAGCCAGTCAAGATCTGGCTCAAGCCAGTTGTGTAAGGTGGCTGCCATGAATGAGGAGGACACCGGGCGGCGCCTGCCCAGCCGCCGTGTCGCCGACGGCCTTCGGTCGGCGATCGCCGCAGGAGAACTGGCCGAGGGCGAGAAGCTTCCGTCGGAGCGCGCACTGGCCGACAGGTTCGGTATCGCCCGCAACACCGTCAGGGAGGCCGTCCGACTCCTCTCCGAGGAGGGACTGGTGGACGTCCGGCACGGACGCGGCGTCTTCGTCCGGAGGAGAAGGCGCCTGCTGAGGTTCGGCGGCGCCCGGTACTCGCGAACGACGAGGCAGGAGACCGGTCTCTCCCCCTACCGTGCGGAGCTGGCCGAACAGGGCCTCACACCCCGGGTGGAGTGCACGTCCATCGAACGGGTCGCACCACCGGCCGACGTCGCCGAGAGGCTCGGGGCGACCACGGACGCGCCCTCCGTGGTCCGCCGGGAGAACTGGTACTTCGCCTCCGACGGCACGGAGGAGTACCCCGTACAGGTCGGAGTCACGTACATCCCCTGGGAGGTGGCCGACGGAAGCGTCCTCGCGACGTCGGCGGACCTGGGCCGAGAGAGCCTGTACGGACGCTTCGAGGAACGCGGTCACCGCATCTCCCGGAGCCGCGAGGAGGTCTCGGCGCGGATGCCCACGCCACAGGAGGCTTCCGGCCTCCGCATACCCGCCGGGGTCCCTGTTCTGGAGGTCCTGCACACCGGGATCGATCACAACGGTCTGCCCTTCGAGGTCACGCGGTTCACCATGCGCGCCGACCTCGGAGGACTGGACTACGACATGCCGATCGAGGACTGAGGATGACGAGCGACGACGTGACGGTACGGGTGCGCGAGGAGGCCGACCTCGCGGTGGCGGCAGCTGCCCTGGTCGAGGTGCACGCCAGGGACGGCTATCCGGTCGAGGGCGTGGCCGATCCCCGGGCCTGGCTGACGCACCCAGGACTCCTGCGCTCCTGGGTTGCCGAACTCGACCGTGAGGTCGTCGGGCACGTCGGCGTCGGACGCGCCGACGGTGGGGACGCCGTACTGAAAGGGGCCGAGGCCCTCGGCGGATCCGGGGAGCGGATCGCCGTGCTGGCTCGGCTGTTCGTCCTGCCCAAGGCGCGGCGGCGCGCAGTCGGGGAACGTCTGACCGTGGCGGCAACGGAGTTCGCCCGGACCTCGGGGCTTCGCCTGGTCCTCGACGTCATGGCCAAGGACCGGGCCGCGATCCGCCTCTACGAACGCCTCGGCTGGGAGCGCACCGGGGAGGTCCGGCACGCGGTGGAGGGCGCGGAGGCCGTTCCGGCCTACTGCTACCTCGCGCCTTCGGGAGGATGACGCGCCCAGGAGGGCGGGACGGACCCGCCCTGCCGGGTGCTCCCGTCACTCCCCGGACACGAGGTGGCGGAGCTCCTGGACGGCGAACCACATGAGCTCGTGGTCGTCGGCGGCTCCGGACCCGGGCTCCGCCGCGGCGGCGGCGACGTCGGCGGACGCGGCGGGGTCGTCGACGTGCGCCGAGGCCAGCTTCTTGTAAGGGACGGCGGCGGTGACCCGCACGCGGACCACCCCGTCGGCCGCGCCGCCCTCCCGCTCGACCACGGCGTCGGGCATGTTCGCGGCCAGCACCACCCGGCGGCGGGGCGCGGCGGGGTCGGCGGCCAGCAGGGCCAGGGACTCCTCCGCGGCGGCGTACATGGCCTCGTACTCGGCCTCCTCGGTGTCGCCCTCCGGGCCGGGGTCGGCCGCGAACGCCGTCAGGGGGGCGCCCTCCAGGCGGCCCTCCTCCAGGAGCGCGGCGAGGGCGGGGACGGTGCTGGGCAGGAAGACGTACATGGGCGCGGCTGCTCTCCTGGATGTGGGCGGGACCCCTCGAGTCTGCCAAGGAACCTGAGGTGGACGCGCCGGGGGGCGCGGCGCCGCCGCCCGGTCAGGCCGCCGCGCGCCCCCGGCGGTCGGCCGCGGGCGGCGCGCCGTCGCCGTCCGGCTCCAGGAAGCGGTCGAGCGCCCGCTGCGTCTGCGCCACGTCGGTGTGCAGGATCCCGGTCATGCCGAGTTCCTCGGCGGTGCGGACGTTGTGCTCCAGGTCGTCGATGAACACGCAGTCCTCGGGCCGGAGCCCCAGGAGGTCGCAGGTGTGCAGGTAGATGCGGTGCTCGGGTTTGCGCATGCCCACCTCGCCCGAGATCACCACGGCGTCGAAGGTCGACTCGAAGTGCTCGCGCGGGTAGCCGTTGCCCCACGAGTTGGACAGGAGGGCGGTGCCGGCACCGCCGAGCCGGGCCCCGCGCAGCGCCTCGTACATGGCGTGCACGGGGTCGAAGTTGGAGAACATGCGGTGGATCAGCCCCTCGGCCACGACCGGGCCGCCGTGGGTGGAGCGCAGCAGCGCCGCGATGGCGCGCTCGAACTCCCGCGTGTCGACCTCGCCCCGTTCCAGGGCGTGCACGGGGTTGGCGTCCGCGAGGCTGCCGTCGAAGTAGGGGCGCATGACCTCGTAGTAGTGCTCCACGTCGATCCGGTCGGCGTGCAGCCAGGCCCGGATCCCCTCCGCGAGGGGCGGGGTGAGCACGCCTCCCCAGTCGGAGATGACCCCTCGCCGGGTGCCGTTGGTCCGGCCGTCCATCCGATCGCCTCCTTGGCCGTCCGTGTGCCGGGACACCGCCCGGCCTCCCGGACGCACGGAGGGCCGGGCGGGGAACGGTTCTTCCCGTTCCCCGCCCGCTTCAACCACTGCGGTGCTCCCCGGGCCACCAGGTCCGGGGCGGGATCAGAGGGTGAGGCCGGTTCCGGCGTCGACCCCGGCCCCGGGGATGTCCACGGGCAGCTTGCCGGTCGGCTTCACCCGGCCCCCGATCACGCGTGCGGCGGCGTTCGCCGACACGTCCACGGCGGAGTAGACGGCCAGGAAGCCCTCCACCTCGGGGAAGGCCTCCAGGTCGTAGGGGCCGCCCTGGGAGACCACGACGACGGGGAGGCCCCGGCCGCGGGCGGACTCGACCATCCCGCGCTGCTCCTGGGAGCCGCGTGCGCCGTTGGTGCCCACGACCACCACGTCGGCGCCGTCGGCCACGACGTTCATCCCGGCCTCGGTGAGCCCTTCGGAGAGGACGTCCGAGCCGACGCCCTGCACGCTCACGGCGGTCCCCTCTGAGAGGGGCAGCAGGTCGCCCTCGTTGCGCACCAGGGTCGCCGAGGCGTCGGCCACCCGTTGGGCGGCCTCCACGTGGGAGGGGTCGTCCACGACCTCGCCCGCGGCGGCCGGGTCGACGGGGCCGGCCTCCAGCACGCCCCGCTTCTCCTTGAGCGCGAGCACCCGCAGCACGGACTCGTCGATGCGCTCCTCGGTCAGGCGGCCCTCCTCGACGGCGGTCCTGATCGCGGCGACGGCGGCGGCCGGGTCCGGCGGCATGAGCAGCTGGTCCACGCCCGCCTCCAGGACGCGGACGGCGATCTCGCCGTCGTCGTGCCTCTGGCGCACGCCCTCCATGTTGAGGGCGTCGGTGGTGACCACGCCGTCGTAGCCGAGCTCGTCGCGGAGGATGCCGTCGATGAGCGCCGGGGAGAGGGTGGCCGGCTCGGGGTCCTCCCCGCCGTCCAGCCGGGGCATGAGGACGTGCGCGGTCATGATCATGTCGACGTCGGCCTCGACGGCGGCCCTGAACGGGGGCAGGTGCTCGGCCTCCCACTGCTCGCGCGGCAGGTCGATGACGGGCAGGCCGCTGTGGCTGTCGACGTCGGTGTCCCCGTGGCCGGGGAAGTGCTTGACGGCCGAGGCCACGCCGTTCTCGGAGTAGGCGTTCGCCTCGGTGACGGCCATCTCCGCGACCAGGTCCGGGTCGGATCCGAACGAGCGGATGCCGATGACCGGGTTGTTCGGGTCGGTGTTGACGTCCGCGTCGGGCGCGTAGTTGAGGTTGACGCCCAGGGCCGACAGCTCGGCGGCGGTGGTGGACGCGCGCAGGGCCGCCAGCTCGGGGTCCCCGGTGGCGCCGACCGCCATGGCGTCGGGGAACCGGGTGCCGACGGGCAGCCTGACGACGAGGCCCTGCTCCTGGTCGATGCCGACGAACAGGGGGATGCCCTGCCCCTGTTCGGCGGCGAGCTCCTGCACCCCGGCGGACATGGTCGCGATCTGCTGGGTGTCGGTGAGGTTCGCGTCGAAGTAGATGACCCCGCCGGGGCGGTAGGTCTCGATCATGAGGGCGTTCTCGGCGGCCGAGGTGCCCTGCGCCGTCAGGACGAGGAGCTGGCCGATCTTGTCGTCCAGGTCCATGTCCGCGAGGAGCCGCGGCGCGAGCACCGGCTCGAAGGGCTCGGCGCTGGGCGACGGCTGGGGTTCGTTGTCCTCCGGCGAGGAACCCACCTCCTCTGTGGAACATGCGGTGGCGATCAGGGCTAGTCCCACGCAGGCCGGGGCCAGGGCGTGCGGAACGGGCAGTTTCATGGCGGGCTTCATCTCCGGCGGATCATGGGGTTCGCCGCCGGAGACTACCCCCTCCCGGCCGGGGCGGGGCCGAGGCTCCACCGCGGGCGGCCGGGGAAGTTCGGCGCGCGGGCCGTTCCGCCCGCGCGCCGGGTGTTCATCCCCACGTGAAGAGGAGGTCTCCCAGGGCGACCCCGCCGCTCGCGACGTCGCCGAGGTCGCCGGGCCGCGCGTCCAGGGCGACCACCGGCACCACCGACGGCTTGCCCTGGGCCGCGACGCTCCCCGGCGACCAGCGGACGACCGGTGTGCCCGCCTCGACCGCGTCCCCCTCGGCGGCGAGGAGCGTGAACCCCTCCCCCGCGAGCTGGACCGTGTCGATGCCCAGGTGGACGAGCACGCCCCTGCCCTGGTCGTGGGAGAGCACGACGAAGGCGTGGGGGTGCAGTTTCACCAGGGTTCCGGCGATGGGGGCGACGGCCTCCTGCCGCCCCTCCTGTCCGCCCTCCTGCCCGGGTTCGGGGTGGATGGCGACCCCCGGACCGACCATGGCCTGGGAGAACACCGGGTCGGGCACGGTGGAGAGGGGTAGCGCGGTTCCGGGCACGGGGGAGAGCACGCGGAGCGCGCCGATCACGTCTGACATGGGGTTTCCCTTCCCTCACGGGGAGAGTTAATCCAGGATGTCGCGGATGTCGTCGGTGAGGGCGTCGGCTTCGGGGCCGACCACCACCTGGACGACGTTGCCCGAGACGAGGACCCCGTGGGCGCCGGACGCCCGCAGGGCGATCTCGTTCACGAGGGAGGGGTCGGCCACCTCGGTGCGCAGGCGGGTGATGCAGGCCTCGATGTCCTCGATGTTGCCCGCGCCGCCCAACCCGGCGACGATCGCCGCTGCCTTGTCCGCCATGTGTCCTCCGTGCTGTGCCGTGGGAACGGGGATGTCCCCGGGACCTGAGGCGAGCTTAGGGGTGGCGCAGGCCACACACCAGTGCCCGGGAGCGGACCGGGGTGTTGGGGCGGCGCCCGGACCGCGGCGCCGCCCCCGCACCGGGAGGGTCAGCCGGTCTGGGTGACCTTGTTGAGGCCCCGCGGGACGTCCGGGTTGTAGCCCAGGCGCCGGGCCAGGCGCTCGGTGAGCAGCTGGGCGGGCACGATGAGGTTCATCGGCGACACCCACTCGGGGACGTCCGGGACGGGCACGGACACGTCGCTGGCGGCGGCGAGGGAGGTCCCGCCCCCGAAGCCGAACACGGGCGCCCCGGCGGAGCGGGCCCGCTCGGCGAGGGCGACCGTGCCCTCCAGGGTCGGCCCGGTGGGGGCGGCGATCAGCAGTGCGGGGGTCCGCGGGTCCACGACCGCGATGGGGCCGTGCAGGAGGTCGGCGTAGGAGAGGCCCATCGCGTGGAGGTAGCAGGCCTCCTTGAGCTTCAGCGCGGACTCCAGCGCCGTGGAGAAGGCCATGCCCCGCCCGGAGATGACCGCTCCCTGCACGGCGACCATCCGCTCGACGATCTCCTCCAGGGCGTCGGCGGGGGCCGCCAGGGTCTCCTCGATGGCGTCGGGCACGCGCGACAGGTCCGCGGGGTCCAGGTCGGCGCCCAGGCCCAGGGCGAGGACCGCGAGAGCGGCCAGCTGGGTGTTGTAGGTCTTGGTGGCGGGCACCGCCACCTCGCTCCCCGCGCGGGTGACCAGGGCGACGTCCGCCTCGGCGGCCAGGGGGGAGTCGGCGCCGTTGGTGACGCCGACGGTGCGTGCGCCGCAGTCGGCGGCCCAGCGCATGGTCTCGACGATCTCCTCGGTCTTCCCGGACTGGGAGATCGCGACGGCCAGGACGTCGGACAGGTCGATCCTGGCGCCGTAGGCGGTGGCGATGGAGGGCGAGCCGAGGGTCGCGAGGCGGCCCGCGTGCGCCTGGAGGAGGTAGCTGCCGTAGACGGCGGCGTTGTCGGAGGAGCCGCGCGCGATGAACAGCACGTGCTTGGTGGTGCGGCCCAGCGCCTCGACCTCGGAGCGCAGCGGCAGCAGCTCCGCGAAGGTCCGGCGCAGCGCCTCGGGCTGCTCGGCGATCTCGGAGCGCATCACGCTCGTCGTGGTGGTGGTCATGCGGAACCTTCCCCTGATGTGACGGGCGGTCCGGGTCTTGCGCCGGGGGCCGCGCTGGACGCTCCGCACCGGGTGGGCCGCGGCCTGCCGCGATACCGGTTCACACCGCTTGCCGTTGGGTGGATTGACACGCGGATGGAGCTATGGTCTAGTCCGGACTATACCAGTCATGTCCGGCTTCGACCGATGTTCGGGCGGGCCTCCCGCGCTAAGGTTCTGACGCCGACCCCACCCGCCTACCGAGAAGGCCGCTCGCCATGTCGATCGACCCCAACAACCCGCTGCCCAAGTACAGCCAACTCCGCGACCTCCTCCTGGACTGGATCACCGCGGCGGGTCTGGGCGTGGACGACATGATCCCCTCCGAACGGGAGCTCAGCGCGACGTACTCGCTGTCGCGGATGACCGTCCGCCAGACCATCGACCTGCTGGTGGCCGAGGGGCGGCTCTACCGGGTCCCCGGCAAGGGGACCTTCATCGCCCGGCCCAAGATCGAGATGTCCCTGGTCCTGGCCTCCTTCAGCGAGGACATGCGCGCACGCGGCTTCGAGCCGGGCGCGCGCGAGCTGATCCGCCAGGTCATCCCGGCCAGCGGGCACACCGCGCGCATGCTCGACATCGCACCGGGCACCCTGGTCCACCACATCGAGCGCATGCGCACCGCCGACGACGAGCCCATGGCCGTGGAGCGCTCCAACATCCCCGCCGCCATGGTTCCGGGGCTGGAGGACTTCGACCTCGCCGAGCGCTCCCTCTACGAAGTGCTGGAAAACGAGTTCGACATCCTGTTGGATTCCGGGGAACAGACCATCGAGGCCGGGATCTGCGACTCGGCCGACTCCCGGCTCCTCGGTCTGCCAGCCGGAAGCCCGGTGCTGGTGATGCAGCGCCGCAGCTTCGCCAAGGGACAGTGCGTGGAACTGGCACTGTCCACCTACCGTGCCGACCGCTACCAGCTGCACTCCCGCCTGGACCCGCGCCGGCACGGCGACTGACCGCCCCGCGCCCGCGGGGCGCGCGTCCGAGGGAGGACCCCCCACCATGAGTTCGGACCAGACCCCGGCACCACCCGCCCCCGCGGGCGGTGCACGGACCCGCAAGACCGGTTCCTCGGCCCTCGCCGTCTTCCAACGGCTCGGCCGCAGCCTGATGATGCCCATCGCGGTGCTGCCCGCCGCCGCCATCCTGCTCCGGCTGGGCCAGCCGGACCTGCTCGGCGCGGACGGCCTGGCCGGGCTCCGGGGCATGGGATGGATGGTCCCCGTCGCCGGGGCCATCGGCACCGCGGGCGACGCGGTGTTCCAGGCCCTGCCCCTCCTCTTCGCCGTGGGCGTCGCGATCGGCTTCGCCAAGCGCGCGGACGGCTCCACCGCCCTGGCCGCGGTCGTCGGCTACCTGGTGTTCGACCGGGTGGCCACGTGGACGATGGTCACCTTCGACGGCCCCACGGGCGACCTGGGGTCGCGACTGGTCACGTACCCGCTCCCGGTCGACCCGGTGACGCGGCAACCGCTCACCGACCCCGACGCGGTGGCCGGTGTGGGCGAGATGATCAACCACGCGGTCAAGAACCCCACCGACGTGCTGGGCGGTATCGCCGTCGGCCTGATCGCCGCCGTGCTGTGGCAG
This sequence comes from Nocardiopsis sp. NPDC006198, assembly GCF_040613895.1. Classification (NCBI taxonomy): domain Bacteria; kingdom Bacillati; phylum Actinomycetota; class Actinomycetes; order Streptosporangiales; family Nocardiopsidaceae; genus Nocardiopsis; species Nocardiopsis sp. NPDC006198. Next base: position 27,915 of record NZ_JBEXSY010000014.1, read on the forward strand.
CGCTACCACCGGATCCAGCTGCCCACCTGGCTCGGCTTCTTCGGCGGACGCCGCTTCGTCCCCATCGTGACGGCGCTGGCCGGCCTGTTCCTGGGCGTGGCGCTGGGGCTGCTCTGGCCGGTCGTGGGCGGATGGATCCAGAGCCTCGGCGAGAGCATCGTCGGAGCGGGCGCCCTGGGCGCGGGCATCTACGGCGTCGTCAACCGCATCCTGCTGCCGCTGGGCCTGCACCACGTGGTGAACTCGTTCATCTGGTTCGTGTCGGGCACGTACGAGGGCCCCGACGGGATCGTCCAGGGGGAGATCACCCGGTACTTCGCCGGTGACCCCGACGCCGGGGGCCTGCTGTCCGGCTTCTTCCCGGTCCTCATGTTCGGCCTGCCCGGGGCCGCGCTCGCCATGTGGCTGGCCGCGCACCGGGAGCGCCGCGCCCAGATCGGGTCGATCATGATCCCGGCCGCGCTGACCGCCTTCGCGACGGGGATCACCGAACCCGTCGAGTTCGCCTTCATCTTCGTCGCGCCCGCCCTGTTCGTGGTGCACATCGTCCTCACCGGGCTCTCGATGGCGATCCTGAACGCGCTGGACGCCCAACTGGGGTTCGGGTTCTCAGCGGGACTCATCGACATGCTGCTGAACGCGTCCAAGGACAACACGGAGGGCCTGGGGCTGATCCTGCTCCTGGGACTGCTGTACTTCGTGGCGTACTTCGCGATCTTCTACGTGCTGATCACGCGCCTGCGCCTGCCCACGCCGGGGCGTGAGGCGGACCCGGAGGAGAACGCGGCGGCGCCCACCGTGCCGGGTGCGGCCGGGGAGGCCTCCGGCTCCGGCGCGGACGGCCCCTCCCCCGGGAGCGGCGGACGGGGCTGACCCGTTTCGCGGAGCACGAACGCGTGCGGGCGCGCCCCCGAGGGGGCGCGCCCGCACGCGTGTCGGCGGCCGGGGCCTACCTGGCGGCCGCCGGGTCGCCGTGGCACTTCTTGTACTTCTTGCCCGAGCCGCACGGGCAGGGCGCGTTGCGCGCCGTGCCGGCGAACTCGTCGACCGTCTCGCTGTGGCGCTCGACGGTGCCGTCCTCGCTGGGAGCGGAGTACTGGAGCCTGTCCGGCTGGCCCTCGCCGAACCCGGGGACGACCACGTCCTCGGCCGGCTCCGCCTCCTCGTCCGGGGACGCCGCGTCGGCGGCCTCCTCGTCCTCCTCGACCGCGGTCGCGAGGGCCGTGGCGCCCGTGGCGCCGCCCACGCCCGCCGCGGTCCTGGCCGCGGCCGTGGCGGTGAGGGCGGGCTCCTCCTTCTTGCGCACCTGCACCTCGACGTTGAACAGGTAGCCGACGGCCTCTTCCTTGATGGCCTCCAGCATCTGCTGGAACATGTCGAAGCCCTCGCGCTGGAACTCGATCAGCGGGTTGCGCTGAGCCATCGCGCGGAGGCCGATGCCCTCCTGGAGGTAGTCCATCTCGTAGAGGTGCTCACGCCACTTGCGGTCCATGACCTGCAGCAGGACCCTGCGCTCGACCTCGCGCATGGCTTCCTCGCCGAGGTCGGCCTCGCGGGTCTCGTAGGCGGCCCTGGCGTCCTCGACCACGCGTTCGGCGATCATCTCGCCGGTCAGCGTCTGGAGGTCGCCGTTCTCCTCCACGAACTCGTCGACGGTGAAGCTGATCGGGTAGACCTGCTTGAACGCGCGCCAGAGCTTGTCCAGGTCCCACTCGTCGGGGTCGCCCTGGGAGGTCTCCTCGACCACGTAGCCCCGCAGGACCTCCTCCAGCATGCCGATGATCTGCTCGCGCAGGTCCTGGCCCTCCAGGACCTTGCGGCGCTCGGCGTAGATGACCTTGCGCTGCCGGTTGAGGACCTCGTCGTACTTGAGGACGTTCTTGCGGATCTCGAAGTTCTGCGTCTCGACCTGGCCCTGCGCCGAGGCGATGGCCTTGCTGACCATGCCGGACTCGATGGGCTGGTCGTCGGGGATGTTCAGCTGGTTCATGAACACCTCCAGACGGCTGCTGTTGAACAGTCGCAGCAGGTCGTCCTGGAGGGAGAGGTAGAACCGGGAGATGCCCGGGTCGCCCTGGCGGCCGGAGCGGCCGCGCAGCTGGTTGTCGATGCGCCGCGACTCGTGCCGCTCGGTTCCGAGCACGTACAGGCCGCCGGCCTCGACGACCTTCTCGTGCTCCTCCTCGTAGTCGGCCTGGGCCTTCTCCAGGGCCGCCGGCCAGGCGGCCTCGTACTCCTCCGGGGTCTCCAGCGGGCTCAGGCCGCGCCCCTGGAGCTCCTCGTCCGCGAGGAAGTCGGGGTTGCCGCCCAGCATGATGTCGGTACCGCGGCCGGCCATGTTGGTGGCGACGGTGACGCCGCCGAGCTTGCCCGCCCGGGCGATGATCGCCGCCTCACGGGCGTGGTTCTTGGCGTTGAGGACCTCGTGCGGGACGCCCTCGCGCTTGAGCATCCGCGACAGCAGCTCGGACTTCTCGACGCTGGTGGTGCCGACCAGCACGGGCTGCCCGGCCTCGTGGCGCTCGGCGATGTCCTCGGCGACCGCCTGGAACTTGGCGTCCTCGTGCTTGTAGACGACGTCCTTGACGTCCTGGCGCACCATCGGCTTGTTGGTGGGGATGGGCACCACGCCGACGTTGTAGGTCTGGGTGAACTCCGCCGCCTCGGTCTGGGCGGTACCGGTCATGCCGGCGAGCTTCTCGTAGAGGCGGAAGTAGTTCTGGAGGGTGACCTTGGCGAGAGTCTGGTTCTCGTCCTTGATCTTGACGCGCTCCTTGGCCTCGATGGCCTGGTGCATGCCCTCGTTGTAGCGGCGCCCGGCGAGGACGCGGCCGGTGAACTCGTCGACGATGAGGACCTCACCGTCCTTGACGATGTACTCCTTGTCCCTCTTGTACAGCTCCTTCGCCTTGAGGGAGTTGTTGAGGAAGCTGATGAGCGGGGTGTTGACCGCCTCGTAGAGGTTGTCGATGCCCAGGTAGTCCTCGACCTTGGCCACACCGGCCTCGGTGATGCCGACGGTGCGCTTCTTCTCGTCGACCTCGTAGTCGACCTCGCGCTTGAGGCGCGGGGCGATCTTGGCGAACTCCGCGTACCAGCGGGAGTTCTGCTCCGAGGGACCGCTGATGATCAGCGGGGTGCGGGCCTCGTCGATGAGGATGGAGTCGACCTCGTCGACCAGGGCGAAGTAGTGCTCGCGCTGGACCGTGTCCTTGAGCGACAGCGCCATGTTGTCGCGCAGGTAGTCGAAACCGAACTCGTTGTTCGTCCCGTAGGTGATGTCGGCCTTGTAGGCCTCGCGCCGGGCGGCCGCGGTCATCTGGGGGCTGATGACGCCGACCTCGAGCCCGAGGAAGTGGAAGATGCGGCCGAGGTTCTGGGCGTCTCGGCGGGCCAGGTAGTCGTTGGTCGTGATGACGTGGACGCCCCTGCCCGCGAGGGCGTTGAGGTAGACCGCGAGGCTTCCGGTCAGGGTCTTGCCCTCACCGGTCTTCATCTCGGCGATGTTGCCCAGGTGGAGCGCGGCGCCGCCCATGATCTGGACGTCGAAGGGACGCTGCCCCAGGGTGCGCTTGGCGGCCTCGCGGACGGTCGCGAAAGCCTCTGGGAGCAGGTCGTCCAGAGACTCGCCGTCCTCGTAGCGGTCCTTGTACTCCTGGGTGAGGTCGCGCAGTTCCTCGTCGGTGAGCTCGACGTAGTCGTCCTCGAGGGAGTTGACCTGGTCCTTGAGCTTGTTCAGCCGGCGCAGGATCTTTCCCTCACCCGCGCGCAGGAGCTTGTTGAGTATCCCTGGCACTTCCTATGCGCTCCTCGCAGATCGCGGTTTGCTCCACACACGTGGAGATCAGATCTAGGCCCGCCTGACCGCTTTCCCGTGGCCGCGGAGGGCGGCGGGGGTTCCTGGGCCCTCGGGCCTACATCCTAGAGGACCCGAACTATACGCCCGCCCTCCGCGGGAGGGGGCGCTCGCACGCCTTTCCCCCAGGGGAACGGATGAAACGCCCCCGAATGTTCCCGCACGTCACCCCCGGTACGGCGGGAAGGCCCGGGACGGAGCCCGGCGCCGGGCTCCGGGGGCGCCCGCAAACGCGTTCCACGGGTTTTCCGTCAAGGCGACCGCGAACCGGCCCGCACCGCCGCCGGTCAAAGGCGGGACCGATCGTTGATCGGCTTTTCTTACCCTTTTCCTACGATTCATGAAGCCTCGACCCGGTCCCCGGGTACGCCATTCGTAGAAGGTCACGCCGTGGATCCGAACCACGGCCCGCCGAACGCGAACGCGATCGAGGGAGCGACCATGAGGGGAAGCAAGCGGGAGACCGCCGGGGAGGCGACCGGCGCGGGGGAGGCCCGCCCGGCGTCACCGACGCGCAGTCCGGTGGAGGTGCTCGACGACCTGATCACCAGGAGGCGCCACCCGACACCGGACCCCGACGACGCCGACGACCCGGGCCTGGCCTGGGAACGGCACCGCCCCAGCGACGACGAGCAGCGGCGGAACGGCCGCATACGCGGGTTCCAGCGCCAGGGCGGCAGCCTGGCGCCCACCAGCAACCACCGGGGGCGCGCGGTCTCCTGGGTGGCGGTGGTACTCGCCTGCGCCGGGTTCGCCGTGGGCGGGGTCGGCATCGCCCTGGGGATGTCCGCGGTGCTCCTGGCGGTCGGAGGTGTGCTGCTCGTCGTGGCGGCGGTCGTGGCCATGCGCTACGACCTCCTGAGCGACGTGGTGCTGGACTCGCCGCGCGTGGAGTCCGAGGAGCCGCACGACACACCGCTGCACCGCATCCGGAAGGAAGACCGGGCGGGGTCCTGAGCGGCGCGCGCACGACCGCGGCGGGTCCGGACGGACCCGCCGCGGCGCTGTGTTGTCGGTGGTGCCGGGTCGGTGGTGCAGATTCGCCCGGGACGGCACCCGGAGCCCGCCCTCCCGGACGGAACCGGGCCCGCGCCCCGTGCGGAGGTCCGCGGGGGGAGGCGCGCACCGTGCTGTGCCCGCCGGGGCGCCGTCGGCTCCCGGACCGGCCCGGAGGGGGCGTGTGCCCGACCGCGGGCCGCCCCTAGTCGACCAGGCGGAGAACGCCGTAGTCGAAGCCCTTGCGGCGGTAGACGACGCTCGGCGCGTCCTTGACCTCGTCGTGGAAGAGGTAGAAGTCGTGGCCGACGAGTTCCATCTCCATCAGGGCCTGGTCGATGCTCATGGGCTTGGCCCGGTGGAACTTCTCGCGGACGACGATGGGAGCCTCGCCCTGGGTGTCGAGCTCGACGAACTCGTCGGTGAACTTGCCGTCCACCGCGGCGCCGTCGATCTCCTCCTCCCCGCTCCGCTGGGCCGGGGGCGCCTGCGTCGCGGTCGCTGTGGCTGAGGGCAGGTCCCCGGGAAGGCCGGCGGTGGCGGCCGCGACGGAGACGGGAGTGTGGTTTCCGCGGTGGACCTTGCGGCGGTCCGCGGACTTGCGAAGACGGGCCTCGATCTTGTCGATCGCGAGGTCGAGGGCTCCGTACCGGTCTGAGGTCGCTGCCTCGCTCCGGATGACCGGGCCGTTGGAGTGGATGGTCAGCTCAACCCTCTCGCAGACGTCGGCGAGCTTGGGGTTGCGCTCCTGGGACACCTCCACATCGACGGTCATCCCCTTGCGCTCCCACTTGGAGAGCCTGTCGAGCTTGTTCTCGACGTGCTGTCGGAACTTGTCACTCACACCGGTGCGTCGACCCTTGACGATGATGTCCATAGGACCCCCTTCATCGCGTGACCGCCGTGAAGGCGACGGCCAGGCTGGCTCTGCATCCCTTCCGCCGTCGGGGGGCGGAGGGGTGTCGCGCGCGTCAACCCCCTTCCGCTCGTGACCTGATCCTGAACGGATCACGTCTCGCTTGGAAGTGCGTATACCCACCAGGGGCACGGTCCTCACCCGCCACAGGGACCCGATTGGTCGGGCCTCTCAGGGCAGGGAGGAGGACTTCTGCCGTGTTCGCGACAAGACGCCCGTGACTCGGCCGCTGACGCCCCGGTCGGCCGTGCCTCGGGGGCATGCGCCGGGCGCCGAGCGGTACGGGGACACCTCGGGGGGCGCTACCCCCGGAGAGGTGGGGCGGTGCCCCCGGGAGCCCGCCGGTGAAGGCGAACTCCCGGAGTATGGCATGCCACCCGTCCGGCCGACCTGGTCTTCGTCCCCACATCCGCCTGCTGAGAGTGTCGCCGCTCTTAGACGCGACTACTGCTCTTCTCCCTGTCATGAGGGACATCTGGACCCTCCGCGGGGCAGGGCTTACCTCTAAGGCGCACCGTGATCGGTCGACGAAAAGTCGCCTTACGTGGGCCGTTTCGCCTGCGCCTGGCATCGGCTTGCCGAAGGGGCGCCCTGGGGTTTCCCAGGGCTCCTGATCTCCGGCGCAACCACGGACCCGGACGGGTGCCATACGGTGACCGTAACCTGTCCTGGCGAGGATGTCAGGTAGCGGCCGGTCTCCCAACCCGCTGACAACTACCGCAAAGCCTTGCATACGTGGACTTTTCACCTGTTCACGAGGGTTCGTAAAACCTTCTTGCCCCCTCGGCCCGAATTCCCTCGCCGTGCGCGGCGAGGCGTTCGGCGAGGACCACCGCCCCCGTCACCCGGATCCCCGCGGCCCTCAGCGCACGGGTCGCCTCGGCCGCCGTCGCGCCCGTGGTGAGGACGTCGTCCACGACGACCGCCGCTCCCCCGGCCCGGTCCCGGGAGGGGGGAACGGCGACCAGGGTCCCCTCGCGGTTGGCGAGCCTCTCGGCCCGTCCCAGGCCGGCCTGGCGCCTGGGCCTGCCCCGGTGGCGCAGGAGCGGCAGGACGGTCCCCGCCGCCGGACCGCCCGCGCGGGCCAGGCAGGCGAGCGCCAGCCGGGTGACGGGGGCGTGCGGGTCGCGCGGCAGTCCGCGGCCCGGCACGGGCACGAGGAGCGTGTCCGGGCCCGCCAGCCCCGACGCCTCGTAGGCGGACGCCAGGCGTCCGCCCAGGACCTGGGCCAGGGAGTCGGCCCGGCCCTCCTTGTAGGCGAGCAGCACCCGGCGGTGGTGTCCGGCGTAGGGGCCCGCCGCCCACACGGGCGGACACCCCGGCCTCGGCGCGCAGCGGTGGGGCCGGCGCTGCAGCAGGGTGAGGCAGCCCGCGCACAGGGGCCCCGAGGGGCCCGCGCACCCGGCGCAGAGTTGGGGAAGGACCAGGTCGAGCAGTGCCGAGAACGCGTCGCGCACCGCGCCGGCCAGGGGTGTCGTGTGGTTCACCCCTCCAGGATCCGGCCCGGCCGGGGCCGGCGCCAGCCCCTCCCCGGACCTGTGGACAGGCCCCGGGGGACGCCCGCGCCGGGGCGGCGCGCGGGGCCCGAGGAGCCCGGGCCGGAGGGTCCCGGGCCGCACCGCCCGAGCGGGGCGCGGGCCTCCGGCCACGAGGCGGGCGCGGGCCCCGGCCCCGGCCCGGCAGGGCTCCGTGCGGGCCCGGAGGCCCCCGGGACGCTCAGAGGACCCCGGACGCTCGGCGGGTCCCGGCCAGGCAGGGTCCCGTGCGGACCCGGAGGGGCCCGGGGCTACCGGCGGGCCCCGGCCCGGCAGGGCTCCGTGCGGGCCCGGCCCCGGGTCACCCCGGGAAGGTGGGCGCTCCGCCCTCCACCACGTTCTGCCAGTTCAGGGGATCGTTGGAGATCCAGATGTTGCCGTCGTCGGAACCGGCGACCAGGGGCTGCCCGGGAGCTCCGGAGATGGTCATCATGCTCGCGACCGGGGTCCCGGCGCTGGCGGGCGGGGTCCCGCCGTCCAGCGAGACCAGGAACGCCTGCGCGGTGCCGCCGTCACGGCCGCCCAGGACCACCAGCTGGTCGGAGCTGCGCCACGCGACGTCGGTGAGGTCCTGCAGCTCCCTGGCGAGGGTGACGAACGACCCCAGCACGACCTGCCCGTCGGCGTCCTCCACGACCCGGCCCACCTGCAGCGACCGCTCTCCGTCCTCCTCCGTGACCAGCGCGGCCCGGGTGCCGTCGCGGGAGATCTGGAAGTGCACCACGGAGGTGTCGCGCAGCCCGGACACGTCCACGCGCACCACCTCCTCGCCGCCGCGCAGGAGCCACAGCGCGGTCGTCCCCGGGGCGGGGGGCGGCCCCTCCTCGACCGGGTCCTCGGTGTCGGCCTCCTCCTCGGCCGTCTCCTCCGCGTCCGGGTCGCGCTCCGCCGACCCGGCGTCCTCGGTCTCCTCGACCACCCACAGGTTGCCGTTGACGTCCCAGGACAGCTCCGTGAAGACCCCGTCCGAGAGGACCTCCTCGATCTGCGCTCCCGGGCTGGTGAAGCTCGTCACGACTTCGCCCCCGCCCTGGGTGATCCCCGCGACGGTGCTCTCGTCGACGGACACCGCGAACCGCTCCAGGAGGCTGTCGCCGGCCCCCAGGGGGCCCGGCACCCGCTCGACCTCCTCGAAGACGCCCTCGTCCCAGTCCTCCGCGGACCAGAGCTGTCCCTCGTGCGTGTAGTAGGCGCGGACCCCACCAGTGATCGCGCCGGGGTTCACCCGGGACCAGTGGTCACTGCCGGGGCGCGGCCGGTCGGCGCTCTCGCCGTCGGAGCCCGGGAAGTCCACCTCCGAGCCGTTCACCTTCAGCGTGAACTCCTGGATCTCCGGCAGCTGGCGGAGCGTCCAGGCGATCTGCGCCCCCATGGCGAACTCGTCGACCTCCCCGGAGGCGCCCACGTCGATGACCGCGTGTTCGGCGTCGACCTCCAGGGAGGGCGTGGCCCCCCGGGGGAAGGCGGACTCCACCGCGGGGTCCAGCCACTCGCTGGGGCCGCCGATGAGCTTGCGGAGCAGGCGTTCCGGCAGCTGCTCGTTGCTCACCGGCAGGTAGACCGGGTCCGGGACCAGCGCGCTCCGCGCGGGGTTGAAGAAGTACAGGTTGAAGGGCCGGTGCGTGCGCTCCACGTCGAGCTGGCTGAGGATGAGCTCGTCCGGCAGGCTCCGGATGCGCCAGTCGCCGTCGGGGTCGCCGTTCTCGCGCGCGAGCAGGAACGGCTCGTCGAGCAGGCGCCCGCTGTCGCTGGAGACGTACTTGCCGCTCTCGTCGATCGTGGCGACGAGGGAGCTGCGCATCCGCACGGTCGCGGTGAGCCCGTCGGCGCTGATCTCGGCGTCGAGGTCGACGGTGTCGAGGTCGGCGAAGACCTTGACCGTGCCGTCGGGCGACCAGGTCTCCCCCGTCTCGGGCAGCATGTAGCTGCGCGCCGCCTTGTGCTCCTCCTCGAAGCTGCCCATGTCCTTGAGGAAGCCGCTGACGAGGCCCTCCGGATCGACCCCGGGCTGCGGGCCGGCGGGCAGCAGCCGCACGTAGCCGCCGTAGGGGTCGCCCGCGGAGTCCCCCCCGGCGCCCGGGACGACGGGGCCCGTCGTCGGAACGGAGGCGCAGGCCGCCATGGCCGCGCACACCGCCGCGGCCGCCAGCGAGGCGCGCACGGCACGGCCGATCAGGCCCGGTCCTGTCATGACCCGTCCTCCCCACCCTCGCGCGGGTCGCGTTCGGAACGTACGGCCGTGTCGTCGGCGGCGCCGGACCGCGTGCCCTCCCGGTCGCCCCGGCCCGGGATCCGCTCGGGGCGGGCGTGGCCGTTGGCCGCGGGCTTGGGCCCGGCCGCGCCGTCCTTGTCCCCGAACGCCGGGAAGGTGCGGCCGAGCGCGATCTCGGGCGGTACCAGGGGCAGGGGGGAGCCGCGCAGCTCGCTGCCGGAGCGGCGGGGCAGGGACAGCCGGAACTGGGACCCCTGTCCGGGCAGGCCCCAGGCCTGGAGCCAGCCGCCGTGCAGGACGGCGTCCTCCTTGGCGATGGACAGGCCGAGGCCCGTGCCCCCGGTGGTGCGCACGCGGGCGGGGTCGGCGCGCCAGAAGCGGTCGAAGCACAGGTGCTCCTCCCCCTCCTTGAGCCCCACCCCGTAGTCGCGCACCGCCACGGCGACCGCGTCGCGGTCCCCGGCGGCGGTGACCACCACGTCCCGGCCCTCGCTGTGCTCGATGGCGTTGACGACGAGGTTGCGCAGGATGCGGTTGATCCGCCGTGTGTCGAACTCCGCCAGGCAGGGCTCGGCGGGAAGGCGCAGCACCACCTTGATGCCCCGGCGCTCGGCGATCTGCTCGGCGTCGCCCACGGCCCTCATGACGGCGTCGCGGACGTCCGCCGACTCGATGCCGAGCGTGGCGGCGCCCGCGTCGTGGCGGCTGATCTCCAGCAGGTCGGCGAGGAGCTCCTCGAAGCGCTCGACCTGGCTCTGCAGCAGCTCGACGGAGCGGCGCATGGTGGGGTCGAGCTCGTCCCGGTCGTCGAAGAGCAGGTCACCGGCCATCTTGATGGTGGTCAGCGGGGTGCGCAGCTCGTGGGAGACGTCGGAGACGAACTGGCGCTGGAGCTTGGACAGCTCCTCCAGCTCCTTGATCTTCTCCTCCAGGTTGCCCGCCATGTCGTTGAAGGAGACGGCCAGCCTGGCCAGGTCGTCCTCGCCCTGCACGGTCATGCGCTCGGTGAGGTCGCCGGCGGCCAGCCGCTCCGCGGACTGGGCTGCGGAGCGGACCGGGCTCACCACCTGCCGGGTGATGACGAACGCGATCAGCCCGAGGAGTATGACCAGCAGGACCGCGACCAGCGCGACCGTGTTCTGGACGAGGTCGAGGATCTCCTGCTCGTGCTGGAGCGGGAACAGGTAGTACAGCTCGTAGGCGTGCGTGAGCTGGGCGCCGACGACCAGCGCGGGCTCCTCCTCGCCCTGCTCGGTGGTGACCCGCGTGTACGTGTGGTACTGCTGGTCGTTCGCCTCGGACTGGCGGACCTGCTCGATCAGGCGCGGCGGGACGCTGCCCTCGCCGGTCGCCCACCCGAGCTCGTCGCTCACCGAGGGCAGGATGACCACGCTGTAGAGACCGGTGTCGCCGCTGCGGCTGGTGAGCTCGCTGGCGAGGTTGTACAGGAGCCGGTCGCGGTCGCCCCCGTCGTTCTCCTGGAGCTCGGCGAGGGCGTAGTTGAGCCCGGCCCGGTGGTCGGTGACCGCGGTGGTGATCTTGGCGTCGAGCAGCCCGCCGCGCACCTGGGAGATCATCGCGTACCCGAGCCCCACCATGACCAGCAGGGACAGCACCAGCGTGGTGGAGATGACCCGCAGGTGGAGCGAGCGGCGCCAGTTGGTGTGCACGCCGCGCACCAGGGCGCGGGCGGCCCTCTGGGCGAACAGGTAGGTGCGGGTCAGGCCGGTCTCGCCGTCACGCCACCGCCCTCCGGGCGCGGGCAGCCCGGAGGGCGGGACGGACCGTTGCCCCTCGGAGTCGGCCCCCCGCTCCTCCTCGGGTGTACCTGCGGTCATGTGCGGCCCTGCGGTATCAGGCGGTTCCGGCCTTGTAGCCGACACCGCGGACGGTCACGACGACCTCGGGGTGCTCGGGGTCCTTCTCGATCTTGGCGCGCAGGCGCTGGACGTGGACGTTGACCAGACGGGTGTCCGCCGCGTGGCGGTAGCCCCACACCTGCTCCAGCAGGACCTCGCGGGTGAAGACCTGGCGCGGCTTGCGTGCCAGGGCGACCAGGAGGTCGAACTCCAGGGGGGTGAGGCTGATCTGCTCGCCGTCGCGGCGCACGGCGTGCCCGGCGACGTCGATGGTGATGTCACCGATCTGGAGGACCTCGGGAGCGGGCTCCTCGGTGCGGCGCAGCCGCACGCGGACCCTGGCCACCAGCTCCTTGGGCTTGAACGGCTTGACGATGTAGTCGTCGGCCCCCGACTCCAGGCCCAGGACGACGTCGATGGTGTCGCTCTTGGCGGTGAGCATGACGATGGGCACGCCCGACTCCGCGCGGATCTGGCGGCACACGTCGATCCCGTCGGCCCCGGGCAGCATCAGGTCGAGGAGGACCAGGTCGGGCTTGGTTTCGCGGAAGGCCTCCAGGGCCTTGTCCCCGTCATGCACGAACGAGGGCTCGAATCCCTCACCCCGCAGCACGATGCCCAGCATCTCGGCGAGGGCGAGGTCATCGTCGACAACCAGTACACGTCCCTTCATGTGTGTGTCCGGCGCCGGGCGTCAGCACCGCCTCGCGGGCGGATTTCGCGGCGCCTACTCCTCTCTCTGGAACACTCAAGCGGCGTAAACGGTCGGTGCGCCCCTGCTCCTCGACGCAAGGAACTGCTTTGTCCCCCCAACCTTGCCACCTTCGGACGGGGTTGGGAGAGTGGTCGATGCATTTCGCTCCGTGCGGACCGATTTCGACCACCGGCGGTGTCGGCCCTGGCTGCGCCGGTCCGAAAACCTTCGCGACTTGGCCTGTTGGTAACAGAAAGCATACAAAAGGAATGAAGTGCGTCGGTTGTTGCTGGACGCGCGCCAGGGCCGCCGGGCACTGGTGGAACCGGCCGGTAGGTTGGATTCCAACACGGTAGAAATCGCGCGGATCCGCTCGCGCAGCGTAACCGAACACCACGGAGGGCGGAGCACATGACCCAGGAGGACGACCACCGGGACACGTCGGGAAGCAGTCCCGGCGCCCCTGGCGATGGCGGTTCCTCCGGGGGTGCACCTTCGGAGCCGGGCGGCTGGGCCGCCCCCGGGAGCGCGCCGTCCGCGCCCGAGCCCCCCGCGGGCGGACCGGCGGTCCCGTCCGGCCCGCAGGAGCGGCCGGGCTTCGCCGCGCCGGGTTCGGGCGGGCCCGCCCACGGGGACGTGCCGCCGCAGGACCCGTACGGGGCGCCCGGCTCCGGACCGCAGTCGTACGGGCAGCAGGGCTACGGCCCCCAGCCCGGCTACGGACAGCAGGGCTACGGCCCCCCGTCCGGATACGGGCCTCAGGGCTACGCGCCCCAGCCCGGCTACGGACAGCAGGGCCACGGGCCCCAGCCCGGCTACGGTCCCCAGGGCCACGGACAGCCGGGGTACGGTCAGCCGCCCGGCTACGGGCCGCAGGGGTACGCTCCCCAGCCCGGATACGGCTCGCCCCTCCCCCCCGGGATCCCCCGCGCACCCAAGCCCGGTGTCGTCCCGCTCCGCCCCCTGGCCCTCGGCGACATCTTCAACGGCGCGTTCAGCCTCATCCGGAGCAACCCGAGGACCACCGTCGGCCTCTCCCTGGTCGTCATGGCCATCGCCGCCGTGCTGACCTCGCTGGCCTCGGCCTGGTACCTGGACGACTACACGGCCTGGATGGACGAGGTCCTCGTCGATCCGGCCGCCGTCGACCCGAACGCCCCGCTGTTCCCCGGCTCCCCGCTGACCTTCGTCCTGATGTTCGCGGGCGAGCTCATCGTCTACCTCGGCGGATTCGTCCTCCTAGGCCTGCTCGCCGCCGCCATCGGCATGGCCGTGCTCGGGCACCGCCTCACGCCCCGCCAGGCGTGGGAGGCAGCCCGCGGACGGATCGGGGCCATCATCGGCCTCGCGCTCGTCAAGCTGGCCATCCAGTTCGTCATGTGGACCGCCTTCGTGGTGGCGGCGACCCTCTCGTTCGTGCTCGGCATCGTCGTGGGCGTCGAGGGGGGGCCGGCCGCCGGCATCGTCGTCGGCCTCCTGGTGTTCCTGCTGGCCACCGCCGTCGTCGTGGCGCCGAGCACGTGGATCTGGGTCCGGCTCTACTACGCCATGCCGATGATCGTGCTCGAACGCCTCGGCCCGGGACAGGCCATGGCCCGCTCCTGGCGCCTGTCCCAGGGGCAGTGGTGGCGCACGTGCGGCTACTGGCTGCTGACGCTGGTGATCGTCCTCCTCGTCGGCTCGATCCTCAACATGCCGTTCGGCATCGCCGCCGGGGTGTTCACCTTCATCGACGCGACCGCGACCTGGACCGTCGTCGCCTCCGCCGCCCTCACCTACGTGGGCACGGTGCTGGTCTACGCGGTCACCCAGCCCTTCTCGGCCGGCGTCACCACCCTGCTCTACGTCGACCTGCGCATGCGCCGTGAGGGCCTCGACCTGAAGCTGCACGAGGCGGCCCGGGCCGGCTACGAGGCCGGGCCGGAGATCTACCTGCCGGAGCCGCGGACGTGAGCCTCCACCTCTCGGCCGCCGGCGAGGTCAGCCGGGACGAGGGCCGCAGGCGCGCCGTCGAGGAGCTGAGCGACCCCCTGTACGGGGAGCAGGAGCCGGGCCTCCTCGACCGCTTCCTCGACTGGCTCTCCGGCCTCATCGACGGGCTCGCCGAGGCGGGCTCCGGGGTCTTCGGGGGCTGGGTGGTCCTCGCCCCGCTCCTGCTGGTCGTCGCCGCCCTGGCGGTCTGGCTGATCGTCTGGCTGCGGCCCTCGCGGAGCCGCGCCGCCGGGCCGCCCGTGCACGAGGGCGCGGTCCTGTCCGCGACCGACCACCGGGCCGCCGCCGACCGCCACGAGGCCGCGGGCGAGTACGCCGCGGCCGTCGCCGAGCGCCTGCGCGCCATCAGCGTCGACCTCGAGGACCGGGTGATCGTCGCGCCGCGCGCCGGGCGCACGGCCACGGAACTGGCCGCCGAGGCCTCCGTGCTGCTGCCCGGCGAGGCGGACGGACTGCGCGAGGGCGCCCGGATCTTCAACGACGTGGCGTACGGCGACCGCTCCGCGACCGCCGACTCGGCGCGGACCATGCGCGAACTGGACACGCGGCTCAGGGCCGCCCGCCCCGCCGAGGAGGCGCGAGGATGACGGCCACAGCCCCCGCCGCGCCGCCCCGGACCGGCGCCCCCGGGGACGGCGGCCCGGACGTCCCCCGCGCACTCCGCGTGTGGCGTTCCGCGCGCACGCCCGTCGCCGTGGTCACCGCCCTCGTCGTCGTCTCGGTGCTGCTCTCCCTGGGTACCGAGCGGTTCCCCACCGGCTACCTGGAACCCGGCTCCGTGTCCCCCGACGGCACACGCGCCCTGGTCGAGGTCCTGGGCGAGGACCGCGACGTCGACGTCGTCCGCTCCTCGGCCGCCGCGGGCGGGGCCGTCGCGCGGGCCGGCGGCGACGCCGTGCTCGTGGTGACCCTCGACCACCGGCTGCTGCCCTCCGAACTGGAGGAGCTGGCCGCCCTCGACACGGACACCGTCCTGGTGCAGCCCTCCGTGGCCTCCCTCTCGGCGTTCGCGCCCGGGGTCGAGGTGACCGGGCGGGAGGTGCCCGACAACATCCTGGAGTACGGCTTCGCCCCCGAGTGCGGCCTCCCCGCCGCGGAGGCCGCGGGGAACGCCACCGTCGGCGGCGAGCTCTACACGGCTCCGGCGGGGGCCGACGCCACCGGGTGCTACCCGGGCGGGAGCGGCGACGCCCTCCTCCGCCTGGAGGACGGCGGAACGGCCACCACCGTCCTCGGCACGGGGACCCCCCTGACCAACACCGCCCTCGACACCGGGGGCAACGCCGCGCTCGCGATGAACCTCATGGCAGCGGACGACGTGGTGTGGCTCCGTCCCGACCCGCCTCGGCAGGAGGGCAGCGCCACCCTGTGGGAGCTCGTCCCGCCGGGCCTGCGCTGGTCCCTGGTCCCCCTGGTCGCCACCCTGCTGCTCCTCGCCCTGTGGCGGGGCCGCCGGATGGGCGCCCTGGTCCCCGAGGCCCTCCCCGTCGTCGTGCGCGCCTCGGAGACCACGGAGGGGCGCGCCGGGCTGTACCAGGCGCGCAAGGCGCGGGACAGGGCCGCGTACGCCCTGCGTTCGGGCTTCCTGGAGCGCACGGTGCCCAAGCTCGGCCTCAGCGCGGAGACGGCGCCGGAGGCGGTCGTGGAGACCGTCGCCGCCAGGACCGGGGACGACCCCGGCCACCTGCGCGCCCTCCTCTACCCGGACGGCCACGACCCCTACGCGGCCGACGACGACGCGCTCGTCCGGCTCGCCGACGAACTCGACGAGCGCACCCGGAGGCTGAGGTGACCCCCGCGGCGCCCCGCCGGGCGCCCTCCCCCCGCCACGACACAGTGAACGACCAGGTATCGAGAGAGGTAGACGGCACGTGAGCGCCTTCACACCCGAGGCACCGCCATCCGCCGACGAGGCACGCGCGGCGCTGGTCGCCCTGCGCCGCGAGGTGGCCAAGGCGGTCGTGGGCCAGGACGAGACGGTGACCGGCCTGGTCGTGGCACTACTGTGCCGCGGCCACGTCCTGATGGAGGGTGTGCCCGGCGTCGCCAAGACGCTGCTGGTGCGCACCCTCTCCGCGGCCCTGTCCCTGGACCACAAGCGGGTGCAGTTCACGCCCGACCTGATGCCGGGCGACGTGACGGGCTCGCTCGTCTACGACCAGCACACCGCGAAGTTCGAGTTCCTCAAGGGGCCGGTCTTCACCAACCTGCTGCTGGCCGACGAGATCAACCGGACCCCGCCCAAGACCCAGGCCTCGCTGCTGGAGGCCATGGAGGAGCGGCAGGTGACGGTGGAGGGCAGCCCGGTCGCGCTGCCGGACCCGTTCATGGTGGCGGCCACCCAGAACCCGGTGGAGTACGAGGGCACCTACCCGCTGCCCGAGGCGCAGCTGGACCGGTTCCTGCTCAAGGTCACCGTCCCGCTGCCCGAGCGGGCCGCCGAGGTGGAGATGCTGGGCCGGCACGCGGCCGGTTTCGACCCGGGCGACCTGGCCGCCGCCGGGGTGGTCCCGGTGGCGGGCGCCGCCGAACTGCGGGCGGCCCGCGAGGCCGTGCAGCGGGTGCGGATCGCGCCCGAGGTGCTCGGCTACATCGTCGACCTGTGCAGGGCCACGCGGCACTCGCCGTCCCTGCAGCTGGGCGCGTCCCCCCGCGGCGCCACGGCGCTGCTGCGCACCAGCCGCGCGTGGGCGTGGCTGTCGGGCCGCGACTACGTGATCCCCGACGACGTGAAGGCCCTCGCCAAGGGAACCCTGCGGCACCGGATCGCCCTGCGCCCGGAGGCCGAGCTGGAGGGCGCGACCACCGACGGAATCCTGGACGGTGTGCTCGCCTCCGTCCCGGTACCGCGCTGATGGTGGTCACCGGCAGGGCGGTCCTGCTGGCGTTCCTCGCGACGGTCGCGGTGGCGCTGTCCGGCCTGGTCGGCGCCTGGGCCGCCGTCGCGGCCCTGGTGCTGCTGGCGCTGCTGCTCGTCGCCGACGTGTGCCTCGCCGCGAGCCCTGCGGCGCTGCGGCTCTCCCGGGACGGGGACTCCTCGCTGCGCCTGGGCGACTCCGCGGTGGTGCACGTGACCCTCGCCAACCCGACCCGGCGCAGGCTGCGCGGCTCGGTGCGGGACGCGTGGCCGCCGAGCTCGCACGCGGCGCCGCGCAGGCAGCCGGTCCGGGTGGGCGCGGGCGAGAGGCGCCGGGTGACGACGACCCTGACCCCGAGCCGGCGCGGTGACGCCCGGGCCGCCGGGGTGACCGTGCGCACCATCGGCCCGCTGGGACTGGCGGGCAGGCAGCGGACGCTGACCGCGCCGTGGACCGTGCGGACCCTGCCGCCGTTCCACAGCCGCCGCCACCTGCCGGGCAAGCTCTCGCGGCTGCGCGAGCTGGAGGGCCAGCACACGGCGATGGTGCGTGGGCAGGGCAGCGAGTTCGACTCGTTGCGCGACTACGTGCCCGGCGACGACGTGCGGTCGATCGACTGGCGGGCCACCGCCCGCAACGACGGCGTGGTGGTGCGGACGTGGCGCCCCGAACGGGACCGGCGCATCCTCATCGTGCTGGACACGGGGCGCACCTCGGCGGGCCGGGTGGGCGACACCCCGCGGCTGGACCACGCCATGGACGCCGCCCTGCTGCTGGCCGCGCTGGCGGGCCGGGCGGGCGACCGGGTGGACTTCATGGCCTACGACCGGCGCACGCGCGCCCAGGTGCGGTCGTCCGGCAAGGGCAGCCAGGTGAACCGGATCGTGGAGGCCATGGCCCCGCTGGAGGCGGAGCTGGTGGAGTCCGATCCGGCCGGGCTCGTCGGAACCGTCCTGGGCACCCAGGGGCGGTCCAGGCGGCTCGTGGTACTGCTCACCGACCTGAACGCGGCGGCGCTGGAGGAGGGGCTGCTGCCGAGGCTGCCCCTGCTGACGTCGCGCCACCTGCTGCTGGTCGCGGCCGTGCGGGACCCCGCGGTCGACGGGATGGCGGGGGAGCGCGGCGGCGCCGACGCCCTGTACCGGGCCGCGGCGGCCGAGCGGACGCTGAGCGAGCGGCGGCGGGTGACCGCCGAGCTGCGCCGGTTGGGCGTGGAGGTGGTCGACGCCGACCCCGAGCACATCGCTCCCGCGCTCGCGGACGCGTACATCAACCTGAAGGCGCAGGGGCGGCTGTAGGGGCCTCCCACGCGCCCGTGGTGCCCGCCCGGGCCCTCCGTCCCCCTTCACGGGACGGCCTCCGGACGGGCACCATGGCCGTATGCCCCTCTCCCCCGGAGCCGCCGACGGCTCGTGCGACGACAGGTCCGCCAACGCCCTCCGGGGCGACGTCCACGGCCAGCTGGTGCAGGCCCGCGACATCCACGGCGGCGTCACGATCCACGCGTCGCAGGCGCCTCCCCCGCCCCCGCCCCTGGTCGACGTGTCGCTGGACGCCCCGCGCCCGGCGACCGCCGTGCGCGGGCGCGAGGAGCTGCTGGCGGCCCTGGGCTCGGCCATGCGGGCCGGGGCGCCGGTCCCCCACGTGCTGACCGGTCCCGGCGGGTTCGGCAAGACCACGGTGGCGGCGGCGCTGGCCGAACGGGCGCGGGCCGACGGGTGGACGGTGTTCTGGGTGCGGCCGGGGGACGTGGCGGCGGGCATGGTCGAGGCCGCCGTGGAGGCGGGCGGCCCGCGGCGGGAGGCGGAACAGGTCAGGGCCACCCGGCACCGGGCCGTCCGATGGGCGTGGCGGCACCTGGACGCGGCGCCCCGGCCCTGGCTGCTGGTCATCGACAACGCCGACCGGCCCGCGGAACTGGACCCGGAGAACCGCCCCGGGGACCAGCTGGGGTGGATGCGGTCGAGCCCGGGAGGGTTCGTCCTGGTGACCAGCCGGGTGGACGACCCCCTGCTGTGGTCCCCCGCGCGGGTGCACCGGGTGGGTGAGCTGGACGCCCCTGCGGCGGCCGCCGCGCTGGCCGACCACGCGGGCCTCGCGGAGCTCGCCGGGGCGGAGGAGCTGGCTGTGCGGCTGGGAGGGGTGCCGCTGGCCCTGTCCCTGGCCGGGCGCATCCTCGCCACGCACGGCGTGCTGTTCCCCGACGCGCACGCGCTCCTGGACGGGCTGCGCGAGGACGTCGGCGCGCTGGACGAGCTGGCCGCGCCCTTCGTCCCCGTGGCCGACGCGGACCGCGGGCTGCTGTCGGGCGTGTGGGAGCTGTCCCTGCGGCTGGTCGCGGAGAGGGAGCCGAAGGCCGCGCCGCTGCTGCGGATCCTGGCCGTCCTGGGCTCCGGCACGGTGCCCGTCCCCCTGCGCAGGCTGCCGCTGTCCGAGCTCGCCGTAGGCGCCCTCGGGCCGCTGGGCGAGGCCTCGTTCGCCCGCGCGGTCAACGCCCTCGTCGTCCACGGCCTGGTCACCGTGGAGCGGCGGGAGGCGGAGGCCTTCCTGCGCCTGCACCCGCTGGTGGCGGAGACCGTCCGGGCCGGTCTCACCGACGCCGACCTGCCCCTGGTCGAACTCGCCGAACGGCTGCTCGACCACCAACGGCACAGGGACCTCCGGTTCGAGCTCCAGGCCCTCGTGGCGATCGTCTCCCTCCGCGTCCGCATGCACCCCGCCGACGAGGACGCGGCCACAGCACGCGTCGGAGACCTGTCGGTCTCGCTCACCGCACTGCCTCCGGCAACGTTGCAGACCGTCGTCTCGGCCGGAGGAACACTCCTGCGCCTCGGCCGCCCCGAGGACGCGGAGGCCGCCCTCGCCCCCGTCGTGGCCGCCGCGGAGGAACAGTTCGGCCGGGCCCACCCCACCGCGCTCTCCGGGCGCCACCTGCTCGCCGAGGCCCGGCTGCACCAGGGCCGCGTGGACGAGGCCGAGCGGTCCTTCCGGGAGCTGCACGCGGACCGGGCCGGGACCCTGGGCCCCGAGCACCCCGACACCCTGGACACCGCCTATCAGCTCGGTCTGATCGCGATCCGCCGCGAGCGCTGGGACGAGGCCGGGGAGATCCTGTCGGAGGTGAGGGAGGCGTGCCTCCGGACAGCCGGGGAGGAGGACCCCCTCCACCTGTTCGCCGCCCAGAACCTCGCCTACGTGACCATGCGCCTCGGGGACCCCGCCGCGGCGGAGACCGGGTTCCGCCGTGTGCACCGCGTGCGCGAACGCGTGCTGGGGGCCGGGCACCACCTCACCGCGGACGCGGCCTTCTACGTGGGCCGCGCGGCACAGGAGCGGGGGGAGTGCGCCGAGGCGCTCAGGATCTTCACCGACGTCCTCCGGAACTGGGAGGAGCAGCTGGGCGAGGAGCACCCCCAGGTGGAGACGGTCAAAAGGCGCATCGCTGAGGTCGCGGAACCCGGACCCGGGACGACCCGCTGAGCCTCCGTCTCAGGAGCCGTTGACCGCACGCACCAGGGCCGTCCACTCCGGTGCGTCGAGCCCGAGCGTCCCCGCCTCCCTGTGGGCGGAGTCCCGCACGCGAACGGCGGACGCGGTGACCGCCACCTCCACGCAGCAGGTCTCGGCGGCGCTGTGGGAGCTCGTGAACCACGCGGGCACGGCGGGCACCGCCTCCCGGTGCCGGCTTCCCCGGACGCCGCCGCGCGGGCCGTGCCGGGGGGTGTCGGTGTCCATGTCCCGATGGTCGCACGGGCACCCCGGCGGTGTCAGGGGCTCAGGCCACCGGGACGGCCTGCGGGGCGTTCCTGATGTCTCCGGTCTCGCCCGCCAGGTACGCCCTGCGGCCCACCGTGAACACGTAGAGCACGAACAGCGCCTCGGCGACCACGCCGATGCCGATCCTCTGCCAGGTGACGTGCACCCAGCCGGTCACGAAGCCCTCGATCAGGCCCGAGACGAACAGCACGACCACCAGGCCCAGCACCACGGCGATGGCGGCGCGGGCCTCCTCGCCCAGGGCGCGCATGCGGGTGCGGTCCCCCGGGGAGATGATCGTCCAGCCGAGCTTGAGGCCCACGCCCCCGGCCACGAACACGGCCGTCATCTCCAGCAGGCCGTGCGGGAGGATCAGCCCGAAGAACACGTCGCCGCGCCCGTGGGCGATCATCATGCCCGCCGCCATGCCGATGTTGATCCCGTTCATGGCCAGCACCGCGATGGTGGGCAGGCCGAACGCCACCCCGAAGATGACCGCCTGGGCGGCCACCCACGCGTTGTTCGTCCACACCTGGGCGGCGAACGAGCCCGCGGGGTTCTCGACGTAGTAGTTGGCGAAGTCGTGCTCGACGTACCGGGCCATCGACTCCGGGGTGCCGAGGGCGTGGAGCACGTCGGGGTCGTTGACGATCCACGCGGCCGTGACCGCGGCGACCGCGACCGTGCCCGCGGACGTCCCGATCCACCACCACCGGAGCCGGTACAGCACCGCCGGGAACACCCGGGTGAAGAAGCCCCCGACGTCCCGCCATGCGGACGCGTGGGCGCCGGTCACCGCCGACCGGGCGCGCGCCACCAGTGCCGACAGCCTGCCGACGAGGGCCGGGTCCTGGCCGGAGGAGCGCACGACCGACAGGTGGGTGGACACCCTCTGGTAGAGCTCGACGAGTTCGTCGATCTCCTCACCGTCCAGCGAACGGCGCCTGCGCACCAGCTCGTCCAGCCGTTCCCAGTCCCGGGCGTGCACCGCGGCGAACACGTCGATATCCACGCATGGGACCCTATCGGTTCGGCTCGGGGCGGTGCCCGCGAGGCGAACCCGCCGTCCCATGTGGCGGGTAATGTCATGGGGACGGTTTCAGACAGCCCTGAGGGAGCGTGTGCTGGTGTCCTATCCCGGCAACGGTGACACCCGCGGCGACGTGTACGGCGTGACACCACTGGTCACCGGTGACGCGGTGGTGCTCGACCTGCGTCCGGCGGGCTTCGCCACGAGGGCCGCGGCCCTGGCCATCGACGTCATCGTCCAGATCATCGCGCTGATCGCGCTCGGCATCCTGACGTCGTGGATCAGCACCGGCATCGACGCGGCGGCGACGGCCGCGGTCTCGCTGGCGGGCCTCGTCCTGGTCCTGGTCGGCTACCCGACCGTCTTCGAGACGGTCTCGCGCGGGCGCTCGCTCGGGAAGATGGCGCTGGGCCTGCGGGTGGTCGGCACCGACGGCTCGCCCGAGCGGTTCCGGCAGGCGCTGGCGCGCGGGCTGGCGTCGTTCGTGGAGATCTGGATGACGACGGGCACGGTCGCGCTCATCACGTCGATGGTCAACCGGGACGGCCGCCGGGTGGGCGACTTCGTCGCCGGGACCATGGTGGTGGAGGAGCGCGGCGGCAGCCGCCGCGACGAGGTCGTCCCCATGCCGCAGCACCTGGCCGGGTGGGCGGCGGGCGTCGAGCTGTCCCGGCTGTCCGCGGAGACGGCGGCCGCCGCCCGCCAGTACGTGCTCCGCTACGGCGAGCTGGCCGAGCACACCCGCCACGAGATGGGGATCAGGCTGGCCGACGCCGTCGCCGCGCAGGTCAGCCCGCCTCCGCCGCCCGGCACCACCCCTCCGTACTTCCTGGCCGCCGTGCTCGCCGAGCGCCGCCGGCGCCACGAGGCCGCCGCGCAGCCGCCCGACCACGCACAGCAGCCCCCGCAGGGGTATCCGGGACGGCCGGACGGCCACGCGCAGCAGTACGGCGGGTTCGGACAGGCCCCGGGCCACCCGCACCGGCCGGGGTACACGCAGCAGTACGGCGGCCACCCCCAGCAGTACGGCGGCCACCCGCAGGCGGGGCCCCCGCAGGGCGGCCCGTACCCCCACCGCTGACGGGCCCGGGTGCGCCGCGGCCCCGGAGCCGCGGCGCACCGGGGGCTCAGGGGCGCCAGGAGCGCAGGTAGTCCTCCTGGCCCGGGGTGAGCGAGTCGATCCGCACCCCGAGCGAGGCCAGTTCCAGCCGGGCCACCTCCGTGTCGATGCCCGCGGGCACCTCCAGTACCCCCGGCCCCATGTCGGCGTGGTTCGCCGCCAGCCACTCCGTGGTCAGGGCCTGCACCGCGAACGACATGTCCATGACGGCCGCGGGGTGCCCCTCGGCGGCGCCGAGGTTGACCAGGCGCCCCTCCGACAGGAGCAGGACGCGGCGCCCGTCCGCGAACACGTACTCCTCGGCCTGGTCGCGGACCCCGCGGTCGACCGCGACGGCCAGCCGCTCCAGGGCGGCCAGGTCGATCTCCAGGTCGAAGTGGCCCGAATTGGCGAGGATGGCGCCGTCCTTCATCCGCTCCAGGTGCTCGGCCCGGACCACGTCGCGGTTCCCGGTCACGGTGACGAACACGTCACCGACCGGGGCGGCCTCCTCCATCGTCGTGACGGTGTAGCCCTGCATGACCGCGTCCAGGGCCTTGACCGGGTCGACCTCGGTGACGACCACCCTGGCCCCCATGCCGCGGGCCCGCTCCGCGAGCCCCCGTCCGCAGTAGCCGAACCCGGCGACCACGACCGTGCGCCCGGCGAGCAGCGCGTTGGTCGCCCGCAGGATGCCGTCGATGGTGGACTGGCCGGTGCCGTACCGGTTGTCGAACATGCGCTTGGTGGCGGTGTCGTTGACCGCCACCATCGGCAGGCGCAGCTCGCCCTCGGCGCTCATCCTGCGCAGCCTGATGACGCCGGTGGTGGTCTGCTCGCAGCCGCCCAGCACGCCCTCCAGCAGGTCGGGCCGGTCCGCGTGCGCGGTGTTGACCAGGTCGCACCCGTCGTCCAGGATCAGGTGCGGACGCGTCTCCAGGACCGTCACCAGGTTTCGGTCGTAGGATGCCGGATCCATTCCGGCCCATGCGTAGACCGAAACACCGTACTCGGCGACCAGGGCCGCCGCGGTGTCGTCCTGGGTGGACAGCGGGTTGGACGCCGCCAGCGCCACCTCGGCGCCGCCCGCGCGCAGGGCGCGCAGCAGGTTCGCGGTCTCGGCCGTCACGTGCAGGCACGCGGCCACGCGCAGCCCCTCCAGGGGGCGTTCCGACGCGAAGCGCTCGCGCACGCTGCGCAGCACCGGCATCGAGTGCTCCGCCCAGTCCACGCGGCGGATCCCGGCACGGGCCAGGCCGAGGTCGGCCACCTCGTGCGCGGTGTCGGTCATGTGCTCACCAGAGTCCCTTCGCCGGTCCGGTCCCCGTTCCCGACCGGGGCCGGAACAGGCCGCGGGCGCCGCCGGGGGTCCCGGCGGCGCCCGGTCGTCCGGCCTCCCGGCCGGCGCCCGGCACTAGTAGCGGTAGTGGTCGGCCTTGTACGGGCCGGCGACGTCCACCCCGATGTAGGCGGCCTGCTCCTTGGTGAGCGTGGTCAGCTTGACGCCGAGGGCGTCCAGGTGCAGGCGGGCGACCTTCTCGTCCAGGATCTTCGGCAGCGTGTACACGCCGATCGGGTACTCGTCGGGCTTGGTGAAGAGCTCGATCTGCGCGATGACCTGGTTCGTGAAGCTGTTGGACATCACGAAGCTGGGGTGGCCGGTGGCGTTGCCCAGGTTGAGCAGGCGGCCCTCGGACAGCACCAGGACGGACTTGCCGTCGGGGAGGGTCCACTCGTGGACCTGCGGCTTGATCTCCTTCTTCACGATGCCGGGGACCCTCGCCAGGCCGGCCATGTCGATCTCGTTGTCGAAGTGGCCGACGTTGCCGATGATCGCCTGGTGCTTCATGCGGGTGATCTGGTCGGCCATGATGACGTTGAAGTTGCCGGTGGTGGTGATGAAGATGTCACCGGTCTCCAGCACGTCCTCCAGGGTGGTCACCTGGAATCCGTCCATGGCGGCCTGGAGGGCGTTGATCGGGTCGATCTCGGTGATGATGACGCGGGCGCCCTGGCCGCGCAGCGCCTCGGCCGCGCCCTTGCCGACGTCGCCGTAGCCGCAGACCACGGCGACCTTGCCGCCGATGAGCACGTCGGTGGCGCGCATGATGCCGTCCGGCAGCGAGTGGCGGATGCCGTACTTGTTGTCGAACTTGCTCTTGGTGACGGAGTCGTTGACGTTGATCGCCGGGAAGGCGAGGGTGCCGTCACGCTGCATCTCGTACAGGCGGAGCACACCGGTGGTGGTCTCCTCGGTGACGCCCTTGATGCCCTCGGCGATCCCGGTCCACTTGGCGGGGTCCTCGGCCAGGCTCCTCTGGAGCAGGGACAGGACGACCGCGAACTCCTCGCTCTCCGCCGTGGAGGGGTCGGGGACGGACCCGAGCGACTCGAATCCGGCGCCCTTGAGGACGAGCATGGTGGCGTCGCCGCCGTCGTCCAGGATCATGTTGGGGCCGTCGGCGCCGGGCCAGGTCAGCGCCTGCTCCGTGCACCACCAGTACTCCTCCAGCGTCTCGCCCTTCCAGGCGAAGACCGGGACGCCCCTGGGGTCCTCGGGGGTGCCGTCGGGGCCGACGACGACCGCCGCCGCGGCGTGGTCCTGGGTGGAGAAGATGTTGCAGCTGACCCAGCGGACCTCGGCGCCCAGGGCGACGAGGGTCTCGATGAGGACCGCGGTCTGCACCGTCATGTGCAGCGAGCCCATGATGCGGGCCCCGCTCAGCGGCTTGCTGTCCCCGTACTCGGCGCGGGTGGCCATGAGACCGGGCATCTCGTGCTCGGCGAGTCGGATCTCGTCGCGGCCGAAGGAAGCCAGGGAAAGATCGGCGACCTTGAAGTCGAAAGCCATGCGTTCCTCACTCGTGGTGGTCGTTGCGACCACGATTCTAGGCCCGCAGGCCCGGCACCAGCACAAAGCTGACAAAGTCCTGTCAGATTCGCGCCGACCGGTGGCGGCGTTCGGTTAGGGTCGCGTGCATGGCCGCCCTCGACGACGCACCGCCCGCCCCCGACCGGACCACCTGGCCGACGGGCCCCGTGCCGATCTCCGCCGCCGCGGAGCGGGTGGGCACCACGGCCCGGATGCTCCGCTACCGCGAGGGGCTGGGGCTGCTGCCCCGCACCCAGGAGCAGCCGACCGGGCGGGGGCACCGGCACCGCCGCTTCACCGAGGAGGACCTGCGCACGATCGGCGTCGGCCTGGAGCTGGAGCGGGAGTTCGACATCCCTCCCGCCGCCCTGGCGTTCGCCCTGCGCGTGCTCGCCGAGCCCGACGTCCTCGCCCGTGTGCGCGCGCACGGGGAGCGGCTGGGCAGGCTCGCGGCCGCCCCCGCGCGAGCCCTCGACTTCGAGAAGCAGAAGGCCATGCGTCTGCTCGACGGCCGCCGGTCCTGATGTGACGGGTGTGGACGCGCGTGAACACGAAGGGTTCACACGCGCGTGCGTCCGGTCACGGCCACAGGTGAAGGCGTTCGGCATGTTTTGGCAAACTGCCCACGGGCTACGGAGAGGACGTGGATACCCTACGCAGCGGCGCGGCTCTGGACCGGCTCCCGAACCCCGTGCGCGAAGACCTGATGGACGTCGACCGGCTGCGGGTGATCTGGGCCCAGCACCGCCAGGACCGTCCCCGCGACGCGCGCGGGGAGGCGCGGCGGGAGCTCACCCGGCGCCGTGTCCGGGCGCTGGGCGGCGGTCCGGCCCTGGAGGAGCTCGTCGAGTCCGCCTCGGAGGACCGGAGGTGGGGTGAGCCGGTCACGGCCGCCCACGTCGCGGAACTCGCCGAGCGCGCACGCGCCCTGCCCGGGGACGGTCCCACCCGCTCCCCCGGCCTCGCCCTGGACTCCGAGCACGCGCTCCGCCTGGCCGGGGCCGCCTCCGCCCCCGTGCACCCGGTGGTGCGCGCGGCCCACACGTTCGCGGAGTGCTCCGCGGTCCTGGACGAACTCGCCTCGGCCGCCTCCGGAGACGGCCCCCGGCAGCGGGCGGACCCCGACGACCGGCCCTGGGCCCTGCCCTGGGTGCTGGCCTCGCTGGTGCTGCGGAGGGCGGACTTCCCCCCGCTGGTGCCCGACCGCCTCACGGAGCCCCCGTCCTCGGGCGCGGACCCCGAGCAGCGCCTCGCCGGGTTGGTGCGGCACTTCGCCAAGCTGGTCAAACGGTCCCTGCGCGAGGAGCTGAGCTGGTCGTCCGACAGCACCGCCCCGGCGCCGCGTTCGCCGGTCTCGCCGCTGGCCGCCGTGACCCGCCGCCGCGTCCAGGACTACGTGCGGTCGCGCAGGGAGCCCGTCGCCCTGATCCTGCGGGCCCTGGACCCCGGCGCCCGGGCCATCGTGCACTCGGGCGGCTCCGACGCCCCGGCCCCGGAGAGCCCGGTCGCGGCGACCGCGGTCCGGGCCGTGCTCACCCCGGGCGCGGCGCACTGGTGGACGGCCCTCGAACTGGTGGTGGGCGAGGCCTCGCTGTCGCTGTGCGTGGTCGTGCAGGAGATCGGGCGGCCCCGGACCGGTGTCCTGGCGGTGTCCGCCGACGGGCGCCTGACCACGCCGGACGGGGTGAGGGACGCGCTGGGCATGTCGGGGACCGACAGCGTGACCGTGATGCCGACCGACTGCGTGGACGACCGCTGGCCCCAGGTGCGCGACCTCGTGGACGAGGCCGTGTCCCGCGCCATGAACGAGCTCACGCGGGTGTGACGCGCGACCGCGTCCCTCCCCGGAGGGAGGCGGGAGAGGCTCGCGCGTGCGCCGCCGCGGGCCCCCGGTCCCCGGGGATCCGGTCGCGACGCCGGCCCGTCCGGCGGCCTCGGTCCGCGCGGGGCCGTGGCGGCCGCGCCGGACTCCCGGGACGGTGTGGCGCGGGGTCGGGTCGCGGCGGGGGCCCGGAGGACGCGCGCGGCCGCGGTGGGACGGTTTCGCCGGGGCGGTCGGCACGCGGGCGCCGCGACCGGCGCCGCCCCCGCGGGCGGATCAGCCTCCGCCGAGGGCGATCAGGATCAGGAGCAGCAGGAGGATCACGATGGTGATGAGGACCGCCGGGATGACCCAGCTCTGCTGGAGCACGGAGTTCTGCTCGACCGGGCGCGGCATGGGCTGCCGACCGCCGGGGCGGGCGTAGGACTGGTTGGGGGCCATGCCCGTGAGCATCGGGTTGCCCGCGTTGTGCACGCCGTGGTGCATGGCGTGCGGCTGCTGGTGCTGCGGGTACCCCGGACGCGGGTTGGACGTGCCGGGGTGGCCTGGCCGCGGGCCGGAGGCGCCCGGGTGGCCGAACCCGTGCCGGGGGTCGGGGCCCCCGGGGTAGCCCGGCATGCCGGGGCGCGGGTTGGAGGAGACGGGCGTGTAGCCGACGGCGCCGGCCTGGGGGCCCGTCGGCGGCTGGGGCCGGTACGGCGTCTGGCCGCCGGTGGCCGGGGTCGCCTGGGCGATCTGCTCGCCCTGCCTGACGACGTCGTCGGTGGACGGGCCGCTCGTCTCCGGTCCGTCGTGGCCGAGCAGGCGCATCAGCAGCGTCTGGGCGTTGGGCCGGTTGGCGGGGTTCTTGTCCAGGCACGACTCGACGACGGGGCGCAGCGCCTCGTCGACGCCGTCCAGGTCCGGGGGCGCGCTGACCACGCGGTGCACCACGGCGGGGACGGTGTCCGAGCCGAACGGGGCGCGTCCGGAGGACGCGAACGCGATCACGCACCCCCACGCGAAGATGTCGCACTTGTCGGTGATGCCGCGACCCTCGATCTGCTCGGGGGCCATGTAGGAGGGCGTGCCGACGATCGAGTTGGTCATGGTGGCGGTGCCGTCGTCGACCCGGGCGATGCCGAAGTCGATCACGCGCGGCCCGTCCGGGCCGAGCAGCACGTTGCCGGGCTTGAAGTCGCGGTGGACGATGCCCGCCCTGTGGATCGCGACCAGGGCGGTCGCGGTGGAGACCGCGAGCCGCTGGAGCGTGGACCCGCGCAGGACCGCGCCCTTGGCCACGGTCTCCTGGAGGTCCTTGCCCGGGACGAACTCGCTGACCACGTACGGGGGGTCGCTGTCGAGCTGGGCGTCGATGATCGCGGCCGTGCAGAAGGAGGCGACCTTCTGGGCCGCGCGGACCTCCTTCTCGAACCGCTTGCGCAGGTCCGAGTCCTGCGACCACTGGTCGTTGAGGACCTTGACCGCGACCTCCCCGCCGTCCGCGTCCTCCGCGAGGTAGACGACGCCCTGCCCGCCCTTGCCCAGCCGTCCGGTCACGCTGTACTCGCCGAACGAGGAGGGGTCGCTCGGAAGCAGCGATTCGGAACCGGGCATCGGGGTCCTCCAGGGAGGTCGTCTTGAGCGGGGCGCGCAGGAACAGGGTACGGGTTGCGGGGAATGCGGGGGTGCGTCCCGTCATGCCCCCAGGAGGGACCTCATCCCCTGCCGCACACGATATGACTGCCGGAACAGCCGTGCCGTTCCATCCGACCTCAACCGATTTTTCGCGCCTCGTCGACGAGCAGGACCGGGATGCCGTCCCGGATGGGGTAGGCGAGGCCGCTCTCGTCGCAGACCAGCTCGTCCGTCTCGGGGTCGTGGCGCAGCGGGGCCTGGCTCTGGGGGCAGGCCAGGATCTCCAGCAGCCAGTCGTCGATCTTCGTGCTCATGGTCCTCGTTCCTCGTGTGTGTGCGGGGGCGGGGCGGCCGCCGCGCCGGACGGCGGTGCGGCCGGCCCCTCCCCACCATGATGCCTGTTCAGGCGCGGATGACGGCCAGCACCTCGTCGCGGAGCCCGGCCATGGACGCCTCGTCGGGGGCCTCGACGTTGAGCCGCAGCAGCGGTTCGGTGTTGGAGGCGCGCACGTTGAACCACGATCCGCCGGGGAGGGAGACGGTCAGTCCGTCGAGCTCGTCGACGGTGGCGCCGTCCCTGCCTGCGAACTCGGCGCGCACGGCCGCCAGGCGCCCGGGTGCGTCGGCGACCTTCGAGTTGACCTCGCCCGATCCGGCGTAGCGGGAGTACTCCTCGGTGATCCGGGAGAGCGGACGGTCGTCCGTCCCCAGGACCCGCAGGACGTGCATCGCCGCGAGCATACCGGTGTCGGCCCGCCAGAAGTCGCGGAAGTAGTAGTGGGCGGAGTGCTCCCCGCCGAAGATCGCGTCGGTCTCGGCCATGGTGGCCTTGATGAAGGAGTGCCCGACCCGGGTGCGGACGGGGACGCCGCCCCGTTCGCGCACGATCTCGGGGACGGCCTGCGAGGTGATCAGGTTGTGGATGATCGTGGACCCGGGCTCGCGCGCGAGCTCCTCGCCCGCGACCAGCGCGGTGACGGCGGAGGGCGGCACCGCGTCGCCCCGCTCGTCGACGACGAAGCAGCGGTCGGCGTCGCCGTCGAAGGCCAGGCCGATGTCGGCGCCCGTCTCGCGCACCTTGGCCTGGAGGTCGACCAGGTTGGCCGGGTCGAGGGGGTTGGCGGGGTGGTTGGGGAAGGTGCCGTCCAGCTCGAAGTAGAGGGGCACGATCTCCAGCGGGAGGCCCTGTTCGAGGACGGCGGGGACGGTGTGGCCGCCCATGCCGTTGCCCGCGTCCACGACGACCTTCAGCGGGCGGATGCCCGACAGGTCCACGAGGCCGCGGAGGTAGTCGGCGTAGCCGGGGAGGAGGTCCTGCTCGGTGACGTTCCCGGAGGGCCCGCCGTGGGCGGGGACGCCCTCCTCGGCCAGGCGCCGGACCTCGTCCAGGCCCGTGTCGGCGCTGATGGGCGCGGCCCCGGCCCGGCACATCTTGATGCCGTTGTACTCGGCGGGGTTGTGGCTGGCCGTGAACATGGCGCCGGGCAGGCCGAGGTGGCCCGAACCGTAGTAGAGCAGGTCGGTGGAGCCCAGCCCGGTGAACACCACGTCGAGCCCCTGGCCGGTGACCCCTTCCGCGAAGGCGGCGGCCAGTTCCGGCGAGGAGGGGCGCATGTCGTGCGCGACGACGACGGCCTCACCGCCGACGACACGGGCGAAGGCCGCGCCGATCGCGCGCGCGATGTCCGCGTTCAGGGTGTCCGGGATCACACCGCGCACATCGTATGCCTTGAAGATGCTTCCGAGATCAGCCACGTCTTCTCCGGACGGTCGGTCCTGCTCCACGTTCGTTCCCGCGCGTGTCCTTCCGCGCGGTACCAAGCTAGCAAGCGGCGGCGCGGCGACCCCACCGGCACCGCGGTGTCTAGCGGGGTTCGGACGGACCCGTGTACGGCCGGCCGGCGGGGCCGCCCGGCCGCTGCTGGTCGCCCCGGCCGGGGTCGGACCTGACCACGCGCAGATGACCTCTGCGCAGCGTCTCGGCGCCCTCGCCGACCTCGTCGGGGGGTGTGCTCCGGGCAGGGGGGCGGGCCGCCTCACGCACGGCGTCGGCGAGGGCCTCCAGGTCGTCGCTGCCGGGGCCGCCTCCCGCCGTCTCGACGGGGAGTCGGACGACCTCCCAGCCGCGCGGCGCCGTCAGGCGGTCGGCGTGCATGGCGCAGAGGTCGTAGCAGTGCGGTTCCACGTAGGCGGCGAGAGGACCGAGGACGGCCGTCGAGTCGGCGTAGACGTACGTGAGCGTGAAGACGGCAGGCTGCCGGCAGGCGGTACGGGAGCAGCGGCGAACAGGGCTCACAGCGTTCGACTGTATGCCTTTACTGAGGGACACGCCAGCATCGTTCCACGAGCTGGTCTGTTCGCGCTCCATCCACGGCCCCGCGCGCCGCCCCGGGCGGTCCACGGGAGGGGCCGGGAGGCCCGGGATCCGGGAGTCGGCCACCTTCGCCGCGGAGGGGACTACGCGCGGGGCCCCTGATGGCTTAGTCTCGAAGTGTGCGACGAGTGCGCCTTTCCAGTGGCCAACCAGACCGAATGCGGCGCCGGGACCGCCGCGGCCGAGGCATCCGCGGTCCTCTCGTGCCCTCTGACCTGCCGGTGTTCCGCAGCCGGGCGCAGGCTTTCGACGATCTCGTCCTGGACGCCGTCGAACGCCTCGAACGTCTGTGGGCGCGCGAGCTGGCCAATGTCGACTTCCTCGTGGAGGACGTCCCGCCCATCCCGCGCCACGGGCCCCTCTCCGAGGCAATCCCCTTCTCCCGCCTGGAGACCGACCCCTCGGGCCGGTCCCGCATCGTGGTGTACCGGCGCCCGGTGGAGATCCGGACCAAGGATCCCGAGGAGATGGCCCTCCTGGTCCACGAGACGGTGGTCGAGGAGGTCGCCAACCTGCTCGGCGTCGAACCGGAGTCGGTCGACCCCGAGAGCTGACGCCCCGTGCCCGCGGGGCGCCGCCGGCGTCCGTGCGGTCCGCGAGCCCCGGCCGGACCCGCGACGGGGACGGGGCCACGGCGAAGCGGCCATCCGTCCTCGACCATGCGGCAGGCCGGCGCCAGGCGCCCGGCGGGTTCGGCGTCGGCGTGGGCGGTGGTGGAGCGGGCGTGCACGTCCAGTCCGACGGTCGTAGGCTCGAAAGACACCGGGACCTCCCACACATGTGGGCACTACCTTCCAGGTTCTACCTGGTCGGCAACCCACGGCGACGTGTGAGCGAGGTCCCGGCCTTTCAGCGAACCCTCCCTGCACACCGTCTAGGGGACGATCCCCACCATGCTGTCGCGCACCACCGGGAGCGGGATCTCGACCGGGGCGGGGCGTACCGGCAGCACGCTCACGCCGTCCCCGTCGCGCAGCACACGGGCGACGTGGAGGGAGGAGCCCTCCACGAGTTCCAGGCGGACCGCGTACCCGTCCTCCGGGTCGGCGCCCGGCGGGGCCTCCCACGGGTCCTCCTCCGCGCCGAAGACGACGGTGGTCCCCGCGGCGACCGCGACGCGCACGGCGTCCCCCTGGGTGCCGTCGGCGGTGACCGGCGTGGCCATCAGCGAGGCGTCGCCCTCCACGGCGCTCAGGACGAGCTCCGTGTCCGTGCCCTCGGGGACGTCGGGCAGGACGGCCGTGGCGTCCAGCGGCGGGCCGAGCGGCGGCACGGCGGACGTGTAGGCGGTCTCGACGACGTCGTCGCCGTCCATCGCCTCGGCGGCCACGCCCGCGACCACGGGCACGTCCGACTCCACGACGACCGCCCCCGCCTCGCCCCCCAGGACGCTCTCCAGGGTCACCCAGGCGGCTGCGGCCGGGGGCACGGCGACGACAAGCGGGTCCTCCGCCGTCCCGGAGCCGCCGACGCCGGAGGCGTCCTCCTCCCCGCCGTCCCCGGACGGGGCGACCGCGTGGACGCGCACCTCGGCGGGCTCGTCCCCCGGGGCGGCCAGGACCAGGTGGCGGCGCCCGTCCCCGCCGAGGATCCCCGGCACGACGTGGTGCACGGCGGGCGCCGCCGTGGGCGGCACCCAGTCGGCCCCGCCGGAGGCGTGCTCGGCGAGGAGGGACGCGGCGACCCGGCCGGTGCTGGTGCGGACGTGGACGCCGACGGCCCCCGTGCTCCGGACCAGCTCGGTCAGGTCGAGCTCGGTCGACTCCCCGGCCGACAGGGAGATGCCCCGGCTCTCGGAGGAGTAGGAGGGGCCGCCCTCGGTGTAGACGTCCACGCTGACCGTCGCCCGGGAGTCCTCGGGGTTGGCCAGGAGGGCGGTGATCGCGTCGACCTCCACGGCCTCGCCCCCGCCGGCGCCGGGCAGGGCGAACCACGTGCCGATGGAGGGCTCGACGCAGCGCACCTCGGTGACGGAGCCGCCGGAGAGGGTGGTCTGGGCGGCGTCGAGGCCCGATGCCAGGGAGCCCTCGGCCCGGACCGCGGTGGGGTCGGAGGCGTCGGAGGCGTCGGCGCTCCACACCCGGCCGGGCTCGGTCAGCTCGTCGCCGAGGAGGTCGCGTCCCGCGGCGTCCTCCGAGTCCCCGGAACCGCTCCCGCCCTCCTCGTCCCCGTCCTCCTCGGGGGCGGCCGGAACGGACTCCGCCCACAGCTCCCCCTCGTCGTCGCGGCCCACCCGGGGGGCGAACGCGGCGACGGTGCTGTCGCCCTCCTCGTGCGGGGCCGGACAGACCCGCACCGCGTGGTCGGGGCGCACGGCGCCCGGCTCGGTGACCCCCAGTTCGGCGGTCACGGGCCGGGTGGCGAAGGCCACGCCGAACAGCGCGGCCAGGGCCAGCGCGACCAGGCCGAACAGCGCGAAACGGTTCTCCACGATCAGTCGCACGGACTACTCCTCCCGCTCGGTCCGGGACGCTCCGGCGCCCCCGTCGTCGGCCCCGCGCCGGCCGCCCGCGCGGCGCCTGCCGGGGGCCTTCCTCCGGACCCCGCGGGCGCCACGCGTCCCACGGCGGTGTCCCCCCTCGGGGGTGACGGGCACGGAGCCCGTGCCCGGTCCGGCTCCGGGCTCCGGCGCGGACGCGGCCGCGCCCTCCTCCGGCCCGTCGGCGTCCTCCGTCCCGGCCGGGGGGCGTCCCGGGCCCGGGACGGGGCCTCCGCGCCGGGAGCGCCCCCTCCGGCGCGAGTTCACGCGCAGCCGCTCCGGCCGGCGCGGGCGCGGGGCCGGGGTCGACTCGATCAGGCGCACCTCCTCCTCCGTGCGCACGCCCGGCGCGGCGAGGACCGCGGCCGCCAGGAGCAGGATCCCCTGGGTGGCCAGCCAGGCGACGTGGACGGGGTCGGTGTGCCACACGCGCAGCTCGCCGCCGTCCACCGGGAGCTCCCACGCCTGGGTCCCGCCCTCGGTCGCGACCGGGGGCAGTTCGGCCCCGTCGAGGGTGGCGTGCCAGCCGGGGTCCGCGGCCTCGGCGAGGGCGAGGCGCCGCCCGGTGCGGCCCTGGGGCACCTCCGCGGTCCGCTCGTCCCCCGAGCCGCTCACCCGGAGCGGCTCGGAGCCGGCGCCGTCCTCGGAGACGACGCGCAGGGTGCCGGTGGGGACTCCCACCTCCCAGAGCGCGTAGTGCTGGGACAGCGACTGCCTGCCGAGCCCCGGGGTGCCGTCCAGGGTGTCGACCATGGTCGCGTCGGCGGGGCCGCTCACCTCCGGGCGCGGGTAGAGCACGTACTGGACGCCGTGGTCGGCCAGGGTGTGGACCTGGTCGCTGCCCTGGCCCGCGGCGAGCCCGGCGACGGCGCGGTCCATGGCCGCGCGCGCCCCGGCCGGGGGGACGATGCGCTCCTCTCCGAGGCGGGGCTCGCGCCCGCGCACCACGACGTAGTCCACACCGCCCTCCCCGTCCGGGGTGACCACGAGGGTGCGCGGCTCGGTGCCGCCGCCGTCGGCGCCGGTCAGCGTCCCGGGGACGACGGGGGTCGCGCGGGCGGTGAGCGGCCCCTCCACCCCGTTCCACATCCACAGGGCGGCCGCGGAGGCGGGAGTGGCCAGGGCGAGCACCGCCACGGCCACGGCGAAGACCCGGCGCGCGCCGCCCAGGCGCACCATGTCGCCGAAGGAGCGGGCGGCGGTCGCCGCCGACAGCAGGACCGCCGTCGCGGCGAAGGCGAGGGCGACGCCGGGCCAGACCGGGGCGGGCGGCCCCCCGTAGTAGGGCTCGATGACGACGCGGGCGGTCAGGACGGCCACGAGGACGCCGAAGAGCGCCAGCGACCACCCCGCGGCGACCAGGACGCGGTTGCGGAGCAGGAGCAGTGAGCACAGGGCGGCGACGACCAGCCCCGCCGTCACCCAGAACGGAGGGGTGCCGGGGCCGCCCGGGGAGAGCAGGAGGAGCTCCTGCGGGGCGGCGCCCGGGGCGGACAGCTCGGGGCGGTGCAGCCCGGCCTCCAGCAGCCACAGGGTGGGGTGCAGGAACAGTTCGAGCGACCACGGGAGCAGGACCACGACGGGGAGCCCGAGGCCGATCGCGATGCTGACGTAGACGCGGCGGCCCAGGTGCCCGAAGGCCAGGGCCACGAGGACCCCGGTCACCAGGGACAGCAGCCACACCATGGGCACGAACGCGGTCGCGGCCGCCAGGACCAGGCCGAGGGCCCACGCGGCCCGGCGCGAGGGCCGCGGGGGCATGGCGACGAGCCGCACCAGCAGCAGGCCGAGCACGGGCATCAGGACGTGGACCAGGGCGGTCCCGATCCGGCCCTGGGCGACGGCGCCGGTTGCGACCGGCAGCAGGGCGTACGCGGCCGCCATCCACAGGCGGGCCGGGCGGAAGCCCAGCACCTGCCGGGCGAGGGCGTACGCGGTCGCGCCCGCCAGGGGCACACAGCCCAGGAGGACGACGGTGACGGCCAGCCACGGCTTGCCGAGGGTGACGGTGGACAGCAGGGCGAGGAGCCCGACATAGGGCGGGACGGGCCCGTCGGAGCCCAGTCCGCTGTCGGGGCTGCCGGACAGGTAGAGGGCCCACATGTCGCCGGCGGTGCCCGCGACCGGGGGCAGCGCGCCTCCGGCGAGGAGGTCGCCGAACAGCAGGGAGCGCTCGGCGACGAGCGTGACCGCGGTGAGCCCGAGGAACAGCAGCGCCCCCGGCCGGAGGAGGACCCTGCGCACGAAGCCGTTGCTGTCGGTCGGGGCCTCGTCCTCGTCCTCGGCCGCGGGCGGCGCGGTGACGGCCTGGTGGCGGCCGGGGGTGTTGCGGACGGGCTCACCGGACAGCAGGCCGGTGACGACGTCGTAGAACTGGCGCACCGCCACCCCGTGCGCGAGGAACGGGCGGATGGCGCTGTAGGTGCGGCGGCGGTCGCGGCGGCGCCGGAAGCGGGCCCGCGCGAGCTGGAGGGGCCGCACGTACACCAGTGTGATCGCCGCGGCCTCGTCCAGCGCGTTGGCGGGCTGCTTGATGAGCAGGTAGGTCACGACGCGCAGCAGCGACGCCACGGAGTTGCGGACCAGGGCGCCCACCATGCCGCCGAAGGGCAGGTTGGCCAGGAGGACGAAGACCGCGTGGCGGCGGTCCACCCTGCGCGGGTGGTTGCGTGTGGCGGTGATGGGTCTGCGCCTGCGCGCGGAGGCCTCGGCGTGGTAGGCCACCGCGTCCGTGACGAGCAGGGCGCGCAGTCCGGCCCCGCCCACCCTCCAGCAGAAGTCGATGTCGTCGCGGAACAGGGGGAGCGCCGGGTCGAAGCCCCCGAGCCGGTCCCACACGTCGCGGCGGATGAGCATGCCCGCGCTGGAGACGGCGAGGACCTGGCGGTTGCCGTCGTGCTGCCCGTGGTCGAACTCGCGCTGTTCGAGGCCTGTCTCGCGGCGGCCGGCCCCGTCGATGGTGACGCCGACCTCCACGAGGAGGCGGCGGTCGAACCAGTCGCGGAGCTTGGGCCCGAGGACAGCGGCGCGCGGGTCCCGGTCGGCGGCGGCCAGCAGGTGCGCGAGGGTGTCCTCCTCCGGGGTGAGGTCGTCGTGGACGAGCCAGATCCACTCCGTGGCGTCCTCGTCGGCCCCGCGCACGGCGGTGCTCGCGCGGGGCAGCTCCAGTGCGGCGCGGACGGCGTCGCCGTACCCGGTGCGCGCGGGCAGGTCGACGACCGCGCCGGACGGCAGGTGCTCACCGAGGATGTCGGCGCTGCCGTCCGCGCTTCCGGTGTCGGCGGCCACGACGCGCTGGACGGGGCGGGACTGGGCGCGCAGGGCCGACAGCGTCTCGGGCAGCCAGCGGGCGCCGTCGTGGGACACGATGACCGCGGTGACGACGTGTCGGTCGGAATCGGGGTCGAGCACGGCTGTGGTGGGATCTCTCCGGGAGAAGGGGGCAGAACCCCGTTCGGGTCCGCGTGGGTCCGGCCGTGGGGCCGGCGGGCGCGTGGGTGCGCCGGGGGCGGCTCGCGCGCGCGGGACATCACGATACGCCACCCGGCGCCATTACGGGTCTATTCGTCTCGCCCCGCCCCGGACCGCCATATCGGCTTATTCACTACCCGGGGGTGTGCGCGGCAATCGTCACCCGGTCGCCCGGAACGGCCGGGAACACGAAAGACGCGCGCCCGGGCCCGTGGCCCGGACGCGCGTCGTGGACGCGTGCCCTAGAGCATGTCCGCCAGGAAATCGAAATCTCCCCCGGCGGCTTTCTTCAGCCTACGGCGCTCGCGTTCGGAGAGTCCCCCCCAGATGCCGAAGCGCTCATCGTGCTCCAGCGCGTATTCCAGGCACTCCGCACGTACCTCGCACGACTGGCAGACCTTCTTGGCCTCCCGTGTCGAGCCGCCCTTCTCGGGGAAGAACGCCTCCGGGTCCGTCTGCGCGCACAGGGCACGTTCCTGCCAGCCCAGATCTTCGTCCGAGCCGTGCGCCAGCGGGATGACCTCGCTCATGCGCACCTCCTGTTGCCCCCCATAGATGTCCCCGACCCATTTTCGTC
This sequence comes from Nocardiopsis sp. NPDC006198, assembly GCF_040613895.1. Lineage (NCBI taxonomy): Bacteria > Bacillati > Actinomycetota > Actinomycetes > Streptosporangiales > Nocardiopsidaceae > Nocardiopsis > Nocardiopsis sp. NPDC006198. The sequence goes on from NZ_JBEXSY010000014.1 coordinate 65,930, forward strand.
CCCCGGGCCGGGTGGAATCCCACCTTGAAATTACACGCGCGCCGCTTGCTTCGAGTCAAGCGCCCTGCGTGGTAATCCACTGAATATCATGTAACGAACCGCCAACGGCGACTCGGAGATGTCCGTTCTGTGGATTACCACGCAATTCACGGCCTTCCAGGGCGGTGGAGTGCGTGGAGCCCCGCTCGGGGATCAGCGCTTGTCCTCGCTGCCGTACCAGCCCTGCTGGCCACCGGTACCGCCCTGTCCTTGCTGGTCAGAGCCGTATCCGGCGCCGGAGCCGTACTGGCCTCCGTACGATCCGCCGCCCTGTCCGGACGCGTCCGTACCGTTGTTCTCGCCCGAGTTAAAGAATGGATCAACTTTACCCTCGGACTGGGCGTCCTGCGCGGGCCGGCCCTGGTCGGCGCCCTGGTACCAGCCGTACTGGATGGCGTCCTGGGCGGCCTGCTCGCCGACGACGGGCATCTGCTCGGTGCTCTGCGGGGCGTACTGGGCCGGGTCGTAGGCCTGGCCGTACTCGGCCTGCTGGGCGGCGGCGTCGGCCTGCTGGCCGTACTGCTGCGAGGCGTCGTACCCCTGCTGGGCGTAGCCCTGCTGCGCGCCGGTCCCGTACTGCTGCTGGGCGGCGTCGGCCGCGTACTGCTGACCGTACTGCTGCGAGGCGTCGTAGGCCTGCTGCTGCCCGGAGGCGTCCGCCTGCTGGCCGTACTGCTGCGAGGCGTCGTACCCCTGTTGGGCGTAGCCCTGCTGCGCGCCGGTCCCGTACTGCTGCTGGGCGGCGTCGGCCGCGTACTGCTGACCGTACTGCTGGGAAGCGTCGTAGGCCTGCTGCTGCCCGGAGGCGTCCGCCTGCTGGCCGTACTGGGCGTAGCCCTGCTGCGCACCCGTCCCGTACTGCTGCTGGGCGGCGTCGGCCGCGTACTGCTGACCGTACTGCTGCGAGGCGTCGTACCCCTGCTGGATCCCGGACCCGGTCTGCGCGGGGTCGGCCGCGGCCGGGAAGCCCGCGTCCTGCACCGGGTACGCGGGCTGCGCGAAGGACTGCTGCGCGCCGGTCGCGGGCGGGTACTGCTGCGGCGGGTACTGGTACTGCTGCTGCGGCGCGGGCCGGGGCACCAGCGTCGGGTCCCCGAAGACCTTGAGCAGGGCGAAGCCGACGATGCCGAGCACCGCGGCGGAGCCGAGCGTGGACACGAAGCCCGCGAAGCCCAGGCCGATGTTCCCGGCGTCGGCCGCGCCGACGAACTCGGTGATGAGGTTGACCGCGGCGAACAGCAGGCCGACCGCGCTCATGATCATGCCGATGAGCACGATCGGCGACGCCGCCTGGCGCGTGCGCTCGCTCGTCAGCACGAGTGCGGCCGCGGCGGCCAGCAGCAGCGGGACGTGGAGGCCGAAGAACGACCCGCTCGCCCCGCCCATCGCGCCGGTGAAGGTGCCCGGGAAGACGGAGCCCGCGATCAGTCGGATGAGGCCCGAGAGCATGGACGCTCCCACCGCGCCGACCAGGACCCAGGCCCCGGGAAGGCGCAGGCGTTCTAGTGTTTCGTTGTTCAAGAGAGGTTCCCCTCTGCTGCTTCTTCGCCGTCGCGTCGGTGGAAGCTTGGCATATCGTCGGACTGTCGGGTGAATCGGCCGCGTCCAGGTGGAGGTGCGGGGGACACCGGAGCGGACCGAAGGGGTGAGACGGCGACCTTCGCCCCGGGGTTCACGGACTCCCGGTACCGGAACGGTCACACGAGGGGCGCGAGCCCACGGCGGGGCAGACGACCCATACACGCCCCCAGCCTGCCAGACTTGGACGCATGCGGATAGTCGTACCGGCCGGCGGTATCGGCGGTGCGCGTTTCCTCCGCGGCCTCAAGGCCGCGCTCGGAATCGGCGCACCGGCCACCGACGAGCAGACCACGGTCAACACCATCACCGTCATCGGGAACACCGGTGACGACATCACCCTCTTCGGTCTGAGGATCTGTCCGGACCTGGACACCGTGATGTACACCCTCGGCGGGGGGATCGACGAGGAACAGGGCTGGGGCAGGGCCGACGAGACCTTCACCGTCAAGGAGGAGCTCGCCGCCTACGGGATGAAGCCCACCTGGTTCGGCCTGGGCGACCGGGACACCGCCACCCACATCGTGCGCGCCCAGATGATCGCGGCCGGGTACCCCCTCTCCGCGATCACCGAGGCGCTCTGCGACCGCTGGCGGCCGGGCGTACGCCTGATCCCCATGACCGACGACCAGGTCGAGACGCACGTGGTCGTCGACGACGGCGGCGGGCGCCGGGCGATCCACTTCCAGGAGTGGTGGATCAGGCACCGGGCCGCCCTGCCCGCCGAGCAGATCATCAGCGTCGGCGCCGACGCGGCCGAGCCCGCCCCCGGTGTGCTGGCCGCCGTCGCCGAGGCCGACGCCGTCATCATCCCCCCGTCCAACCCCGTGGTCAGCGTCGGGTCGATCCTCAACGTGCCCGGCATCCGCGAGGCCATGGTCGGCAAGACCGTCGTGGGCGTCTCCCCCATCATCGGCGGGGCGCCGGTGCGCGGCATGGCCGACGCCTGCCTGACCGCGATCGGTGTGGAGACCGGCGCGGGCGCGGTCGCCGAGCACCTGGGCCCCGACCTCCTGGACGGCTGGCTGGTGGACGACGCCGACGCCGGCACCGTGGTCGAGGGCGTGGAGGTGCGCTCGCGCCCCCTGTACATGAGCGATCCCGCCGCCACCGAGGCCATCGCCCGGGCCGCGGTCGACCTGGCCGTGGAGCTGGCGGGGCGCGGCACCGCGGACGGGGGGACCGGGGGTTGAGCGCCGAACTGCGGGTGCGCGGCCTCGGCGGCATCCCCGAGGTGCGCGAGGGCGACGACCTGGCCGCCCTGGTCGCCGAGGCGGCGGAGGCCTCCGGGACCCCCCTGGCCGACGGCGACATCGTCGTGGTCACCTCCAAGGTGGTCAGCAAGGCCGAGGGGCGCTCCCGGCGGATGGGCCGGGACGAGGCCGTGGACGCCGAGACCGTCCGGGTGGTCGCCCGCGCGGGCCGCACCCGGATCGTGCAGACGCGGCAGGGCCTGGTCATGGCCGCGGCCGGGGTGGACGCCTCCAACGTCGAGCCCGGCACCGTCCTGCTGCTGCCCGAGGACTCCGACGCCTCCGCCCGGGCGATCCGCGCCGGTCTGCGCGCGCGCCGGGGTGTGAACGTGGGCGTGATCGTCTCCGACACCTTCGGGCGCCCGTGGCGGGTCGGTCAGACCGACGTCGCCATCGGCGCGGCCGGGCTCCCGGCCGTCCAGGACCTGCGCGGCACCGAGGACACCCACGGCAACCTGATGGAGGCGACCGTCAACGCGGTCGCCGACGAGATCGCCGCGGCGGGCGAACTGGTCAAGGGCAAGACGAGCGGCGTCCCGGTCGCGGTCGTCACCGGCCTGGGCGCGCTGGTCACCGAGGAGGACGGGCCGGGTGCGGCCACGCTGGTCCGCGCCGCCGACGACGACCTCTTCCGGTACGGGTCGCGGGACGTGGTCCCGGCCCGGCGGACGGTGCGCTCGTTCACCGACGAGCCCGTGGACCCCGCCGCCGTGCGGCGCGCGGTGGCCACGGCGGTGACGGCCCCCGCTCCCCACCACACGACCCCGTGGCGGTTCGTGCTGGTGGAGTCGGCGCAGACGAGGAAGAAGCTGCTCGACGCCATGCTGCAGGCGTGGGTGGCCGACCTGCGCGGCGACGGTTTCACCGAGGAGCAGATCGCCCGGCGGACGCGGCGCGGCGACGTGCTGCGCGGTGCGCCGTACCTGGTGGTGCCCTTCCTGGTGGCCGACGGCGCGCACCCCTACCCCGACGCGCGCCGGGCGGACGCCGAGCGGTCGATGTTCCAGGTGGCGATGGGCGCCGGGGTGCAGAGCCTGCTGGTGGGGCTGGCCATGGAGGGGCTGGGCTCGGCCTGGATCTCCTCGACCATGTTCTGCGCGGACGTGGTACGCGAGGTGCTGGACGTGCCCCGGGACTGGCAGCCGATGGGGTCGGTGGCCGTGGGGCACGCGGCCGAGCCCCCGCGGGACCGCCCGCCGCGCGACCCGGAGGACTTCGTCACGGTGCGGTAGGGGGCGCGGCGGCCCCGGGCGGGGCCCGTGTCCACCGCCCCAGGACGCCGGCTCCCGCACCGCGGGGCCGGCGTCCGTCCTTTCCGGGACCCGCCCGCGGCGAAGGCCCCGCGGCGGACGGCGCGGGCCCGGGTCCGGCTCCTCCCGTCGGTCCCCCGGCGCGTCCGGAGGCGCCGGGGGACCGACGGCGCGATCCTGGTCCGGCCGGGAGTCGAGCGGGGGGCGCGGGATGGACGTCGAGGAGTACGTGGTCGCCACGCTGGTGATCGTGGTCGCGGTGATCTGCGGCCGACTGGTCGCGGGACGGCTCCGGGTGCCGGGCGCGGTCGTGCTGGTGCTGCTCGGCATGGCCCTGGGGGTCGTGCCGTGGATGCACTCGCTGTCGGTCTCCCCCGAGGTCATCCTCCTCGTGTTCCTGCCGCCGCTGATCTACAACGCGGCGTTCTTCTCCTCGCCCCGCGACATGCGCGACCTGATGCGGCCCATCGCCGTGATGGCGGTGGGGGTGACCCTGGCCACCGCGTTCGGCCTGGCCGCGGTCCTCCACCTGCTGCTGCCCTCGGTGGGGTGGCCCGCCGCGATCGCCCTGGGCGCGGCGATCGCGCCGACGGACGCCGTGGCCGCGTCGGCCATCCTCAAGCGGGTGGGCACCCCGCGCAGGGTGCTGACGATCCTGGAGGGCGAGTCCCTGATCAACGACGGGGTGGCGCTGACCCTGTTCAGCCTGGCCGTCACCGCGATGGCGCGTCCGCTCACGCCGCAGGAGGGCGTGGTGGAGCTGGTGAAGGTCGTGGTGGGCGGCCTCCTCTACGGGGCCGTGGTGGCCGCGGCGGTCGCGTGGTCGCGTACGCGCATGCGGGACCCGTCCCTCCAGCTGATGGTGGTGCTGGTCACGCCGTTCGTCGCGTACATCCCGGCGGAGATGGCCGGGTTCTCCGGCGTTCTGGCAGCGGTGGTCGCCGGTTTCTACCTGGGCACGCGGGGCGAGGGCCTGCTGCCGCCGAGGGTGCGGGTGAACGGGCAGACGATCTGGTCGACGCTGGTGAGCCTGCTGGAGTCGATGCTGTTCGTGGTGCTGGGGCTCCAGCTGGACGCGGTGGCGGCGGCCGTGCGGGACCACTTCGCCCTCCTGGGGCTGCTCGGGGTCGCCCTGGCGACGACGGCCGCGGCGGTCGTCCTGCGCATGGCGCTGATGCTGGCCGTCATCCCGGTGCAGCGGGTGGTGCGGCTCCTCAACCTGGAGGTCTCGTCCTTCCGGGAGCGGATCGTCATCGGGTGGAGCGGGATGCGCGGGGCGGTGTCGCTGGCGATCGCCCTGTCCCTGCCCGCCACTCTGGGCGGGGAGCCCTTCACCGACCGGGGCGCGCTGGTGTTCGTGGCGGGCGCGGTGGTGCTGGGGACACTGGTGGGCCAGGGGATGACGCTGCCGCTGGTGCTGCGGCGGCTGGGCCTCGCCGAGGAGGGCGCGCGGCAGCGGGAGTTCCTGCGGGCGGACGAGCAGATGAGCTGTGCGGCGCTGGGCAAGGTGGACGAGCTCCTCCGCGAGGGGGAGCTGGACGAGAGGACCGCCGACTCCCTGCGCGGCGTGTACGTCCGCCGGGTGAGCCAGGTGCGGGGGCTGCTCGACGCGGGGGACGGCCGGGCCCGGCAGCGGGTGGACAGCGGCAAGGCGGTGCACGCCCAGATCACGCAGGCGCGGCGGGACATGCTGATGTCGATGTACCGGGAGGGCGACATCGACCACGAGGTGTTCCGGGCGATGAGCCGCGACCTGGACATCCGGGACACGGGGACCGGTCCGTACGGCGCGTGAGCGGGGCCGCGCCCGGAGCGCCGCGGAGCCGGCGGGGCCGCCGCGCGGACGCCCGAACGGCGACGCCCCGGGCCGTCGCGCGGTACGCGGCCCCGAAGAGAGTGGTACGCGATCCCAAAGAAAACTGCAAACTTTCCTTACCATTTCCATTGACGGGACCGGAAGCCAACTTTAAAGTTTCCTAACAATTAAGCGGCTCCCCCGGGAGCCCCCTTCGTCTCCCCCGCTCGACGAAAGGAGCACCCCCATGCTCAGGACTCATCGCCACAGCCGGTCCAAGGGACGCAAAGCCGCTCTCGCCGGTACCTTCGCGGTTCTGGCGGCCGCACTCGTGGCGGGCTTCACCCAGATCGCCCCCTCTCCCACCGAGGCGGAGACCGTGGCCGACGGCGAAACCGTCCAGACCCAGCAGACCGGGCAGTGGCTCACCGGTTACTGGCACAACTTCGAGAACGGCTCCGGGGTGATGCCGCTGACGGAGATCCCCGCCGAGTACAACATGGTGGCCGTCGCCTTCGCCGACAACCACGCCACCCTCGACGGCGGCATCACCTTCAACCTCGCGAGCAGCGAACTGGGCGGCTACACCGACGCGCAGTTCCGGAGCGACATCGCGGCCGTCCAGGCCCAGGGGCGCAAGGTCATCATCTCCGTGGGCGGCGAGCTCGGCCACGTGAACGTCACCAACCCGACCCAGGCGCGGAACTTCGCCGACACCGCCCACCAGCTGATGCAGGACTACGGGTTCGACGGGGTCGACATCGACCTGGAGCACGGCATCAACGCCCAGCACATGTCCGACGCCCTGCACGACCTCGGCTCCCGGGTCGGTCCGGGCCTGATCGTCACCATGGCCCCGCAGACCATCGACTTCCAGAGCCCCGACCGCGAGTACTACAAGCTCGCGACGGACATCGCCGACATCCTCACCATCGTGAACATGCAGTACTACAACTCCGGGTCGATGCTCGGCTGCGACGGCCAGGTGTACAGCCAGGGCACCCCGGACTTCGTCGCGGCGCTCGCCTGCATCCAGCTGGAGATGGGACTGCGCCCCGACCAGGTCGGCCTGGGCCTGCCCGCGGTGCGGTCCGCGGCCGGCGGCGGCTACATGGCGCCGAGCCAGGTGGTGCGCGCACTCGACTGCCTGGAGACCGGCGCCAACTGCGGCTCGTTCTCCCCCCAGACGCCGTACGGTCCCATCGGCGGCGTGATGACCTGGTCGATCAACTGGGACGCCACCAGCGGTTACGCCTTCGCGAACACCGTCTCCGCCCGCCTGGACAACCCGGGCGGCGGCGGACAGCCGACGGAGCAGCCCACCGAGCAGCCGACGGAGCAGCCCACCCAGCAGCCCGGCGAGTGCACCGCCTCCGCCTGGTCGTCCGGCTCCACCTACACCCAGGGCGACCGCGTGGCCCACGGCGGCCGCGAGTACCAGGCCCGCTGGTGGACCCGGGGCGAGGAGCCGGGCACGACCGGCGAGTGGGGCGTCTGGACCGACGTCGGCGCCTGCTAGGGCCATAGCCGCGCGGAGCCCCTCCCCTCCCGCTGCGCGCGGTTCCCGCGGACCCCCTCCCACCACTCCCATCCCGGTGGGGGTCCGCCTCCCAGGAGAAGGGGCGGAGCGCCATCACCCGGCGTTCCGCCCCTTCGTGCTCCCCCGGTCCCGGGCGCGCCCGCCGGCGGACCCCTCAGACCAGGGGGAGGGACGGGCGCAGGACGCTCGGCGCCACGCCGTCGCTGGCCTCCGCGACGCGCTGCCGCTCCCGCGGCACCTCCCCGTAGAGGGTGGTGCGCTGCCGGACCGGCCGGCCGGTCGGCTCGACCATGGAGCGGATGTCGGTGATCGTCTTGTACGACCCCTGCCCCGAGCCGGCCATGCGGCTGATGGTCTCCTCCATCAGGGTGCCGCCCACGTCGTTCACGCCGCCCGCCAGCAGTTGGCGGCAGGTGTCCTCCTCCAGCTTCACCCACGAGCACTGGATGTTGTCGATGTGGCCGTGCAGCAGCAGGCGGGCCAGGGCGTGCACCGCGCGGTTCTCCCTGACGGTCGGCCCCGTGCGGGCCAGCCCGGCCAGGTAGATGGGCGAGTTGGTGTGCACGAACGGCAGCGGCACGAACTCGGTGAACCCGCGGCGCCCGTTGCGCTCCACCGACCGCTCCTGGAGGGAGCGCAGCAGCTTGATGTGCGCCACCCAGTGCCTCGGCGAGTCCACGTGGCCGTACATCATCGTCGACGTGGTCGGGATGCCCAGGTCGTGCGCGGCCGTGATCACGTCGATCCACTCGCTCGCGGGCAGCTTGCCCTTGGTGAGGATCCAGCGGACCTCGTCGTCGAGGATCTCCGCGGCCGTGCCGGGGAGGGACCCCAGCCCCGCCTCGCGGGCCCGGGTCAGCCACTCGCGCACCGGCAGGTCGGTGCGGGCGGCCCCGTTGACCACCTCCATCGGGCTGAACGCGTGGACGTGCATGTCCGGGACGCGCTCGCGCACGGCCGACGCGATGTCGAAGTAGGCGGTGCCGGGCAGGTCCGGGTGGATGCCGCCCTGCATGCACACCTCGGTCGCCCCGGCCTTCCAGGCCTCCTCGGCCCGGTCGGCCACCTGGTCGAGCGAGAGCGTGTACGCGTCGGCGTCGGTGCGGCGCTGCGCGAACGCGCAGAACCGGCAGCCGGTGTAGCAGACGTTGGTGAAGTTGATGTTCCTGGTCACGACGTACGTGACGTCGTCACCGACGACGTCGCGCCGTACGCGGTCGGCCAGGTCCGCGAGGGCTTCGAGCTCGGGGCCGTCCGCGTGCAGCAGGGCGAGCGCCTCGTCGTCGTCCAGCCCGGCGGGGTCGGCCTCCGCGCTGCGCAGCGCCGCGGCGATGTCCGGGTCGAACCTGCGGGGCACCGCGCCTTCCCGGTCCACTCCGGAGCGCAGTTCGTCCCAGTCGCCGTAGACGGAGTCGAAGTCGCTCCGGCGGTCGCCGGTGCGCCCCTCGGTGTCGATGCCCGTGTGCAGGTCGGTGCGGCCGGAGGAGACCAGGACGGCCTCGCGCTCCTGCCAGGGCCGCCCCTCGATGACCGCGTCCTCGCGGGCCAGGCCGGTCTCCGGGTCGGCGAGCGCGGCGACGTGCCCGGCCAGGCGGGGGTCGAGCCACGGCTCACCCGCGCGGATGTACTCGGGGTAGACGGTGAGCCGCTCGCGGAGCGTGAACCCCTGGCCGGCGGTGCGCGCGGCCAGGTCGTCGATCTGGGGCCAGGGGCGCTCGGGGTTGACGTGGTCGGCGGTGAGCGGCGAGACGCCGCCCCAGTCGTCGATGCCCGCGCGCAGCATCAGCGCGTACTCGTCCACGCCGCCCGACTCCGCCCCGATGAGGTTCGGGGGCGCCTGGATGTGCGCCTTGGGGCCCATGACCAGGCGGGTGACCGCGATCGTGGCGGCCATCTCCTCGCGTTCGGCGTCGGGCCGGTGCATCATCGCGGTGCCGGGCTTGGCGCGGAAGTTCTGCACGATGACCTCCTGGACGCCGCCGTGGCGGCGGGAGACCCCGCGTATCGCGAAGACGGACTCGGCGCGGTCGGCGACCGTCTCGCCGATGCCCAGGAGGATGCCGGTGGTGAAGGGGACGCTGGAGCGGCCCGCGTCCTCCAGCGCCCGCAGCCGCACCGCGGGGTCCTTGTCGGGACTGCCGTAGTGCGCCTGGCCCTTCTCGGTGAAGAGCCGGGTGGAGGTGGTCTCCAGCATCATCCCCATCGACGGGGAGACCGGCTTGAGCCGCTGGAAGTCCGACCAGGTCATGACGCCCGGGTTGAGGTGCGGGAGGAGCCCTGTCTCCTCCAGGACCATGATCGCCACGGCCCGCACGTAGGACAGGGTGTCGTCGTAGCCGTGCGCGTCGAGCCACTCTGCGGCCTGCTTCCACCGGTCCTCGGGCCGGTCCCCGAGGGTGATGAGCACCTCCTTGCAGCCCGCCTCGGCGCCCTTGCGGGCGATCTCCAGGACCTCGTCGGGCGACATGAAGGGCGAGTCCAGGCGGCCGGGGACCGTCGCGAACGTGCAGTAGTGGCAGCGGTCGCGGCACAGGCGGCTCAGGGGGACGAACACCTTGCGGCTGTAGGTGATGACGCCGGGGCGGCCCGCGGCCTCCAGCCCGGCGTCGCGCACCCTGCCGGCGTGTTCGAGCAGGGTCTCCAGGTCCTCCCCCCTCGCGTGCAGGAGGACCTCCGCCTCGGCGACGTCGAGCGTCTTGCCGTCCCGGGCCCTCGCCAGGGCCCGGCGCATCGCGGAGGGGGTCGGCGGCCGGGAGGCCGGGGCCTGGGAGGACACGGGGAAGGGGTCGTTCGCACCACTCATAGAGCGCACCCTACGCCCCGGCCGTTCCGCCCACGCGGACGCATCGCCGCTCGCGGAGGGGCCGGGGCCGCGCCGGCGGTGACCGGGCCCCGGCCCCTCCCCCGCCGCCCGTGCCGCCCGTGCGGGGACACGGGCGCGGCCCCGGGCGGGCCGGACCACCGGTGCGACCCCGGACCTACCGGACCACCGGCGCGACCCCGGGCGGGCCGGACCACCGGTGCGACCCCGGGCGGGGCGGACCACCGGTGCGACCCAGGGCGGGTCGGAAGAGACATAGGGTCGGCAGGTGAGCGAAGGAGGAGTTGCGTGCTGAGTCGGCTGCGCGGCAACCCGTGGGTCCGGTTGGCGCTCTTCCTCGCGGTGTGCGCGTGCGCGGGCGCGGCCCTGCACGCGAACTGGGCGCAGGCCCGGGACGCCGCCGCCGAGCTCCCGCTGTGGGTGCTCCCGGCCGCGGTCCTCTCGGGCATGGCGGGGCTGACCGCCCAGATGCTCGCCTGGAGGGCCCTGCTGGCCGGGCTCGGCTCACCGCTGCCGCGCCGGGTGGCGTCCCGCGTGATGTTCGTGGGCCAGCTCGGCAAGTACCTCCCGGGCTCGGTGTGGGCGTTCGTCGCCCAGGTCGAGCTGGCCCGTGACCGGGCCGTGCCGCGGTCCCGCGGCGCCGCCGCGACCCTGCTCGCCGTCGGCGTGACGGTCGCGGTGAGCCTGGCCGTCGCCGCGGTCGCCCTGCCCCTGTCGTCGGCGGAGGCCGCCCGGCGCTGGTGGTGGGCGCTGGCGCTGACGCCGCTCCTGCTCGCCGCCCTGCACCCCCGCGTGGTCGGCCTGGGCATCCGGCTGGCCGCCCGCCCGTTCGCGCGCTTCCGGGAGGTGGCGGAGGCCGGTCCGCTCGGTCTCGGCGGGAGGGCGATGGCCTCGGCCGCGGGGTGGACCCTGGTGGCGTGGGTTCCCCTGGGGGCCCACGTGTGGTTGCTGACCTGGGCCGTCGGCGGCGACGCGGTGCGCTCTCTGGGCCCGGCCGTCGGCGCGTACGCGCTGGCCTGGACGCTGGGCCTGCTGGTCGTGTTCGCCCCCGCCGGGCTGGGCGTGCGCGAGGCGGTCCTGGTGGTGGCGCTGGCCCCGGTGGTGGACGCCGGGGCGGCCCTGGTGGTGGCGGTGCTGTCGCGGCTGGTGATGACCGCCGCGGACCTGGCCTGGGCGGGGCTGGCGGTCGTGTTGTCGCCCGCGCCGGAACCGGGCGCCGACGCGTCGCACGGCGGCCCCGCACGGGCGCGCTGAGCCCACCGGCCGCAGCCGCCGCCCGCGCAGGCGGTGGCCCCGCACGGGCGCGCCGAGCCCGGATCCGCGTCCTCGCCGACCGGGCGCGCACGGGCGCGCCGAGCGCCGGAGCCCGCCCTCCCCCCGGCGCCCCGCGCCTCAGGCCCCGAGCAGGCGCTCGGTGTAGGCACGCCAGTAGGGGTCGGCGTCCACCGGGCGGACCCCTGCGCGCAGCCGCGCCGGCTCCCCCGGGGCGTAGAACTCGCCGAGCGCGCGGGCCAGGTCTGCCGCGTCGCCCGGCTCGCACAGCAGGCCGTCGACCCCCTCGCGCACGTGGTCGGCGAGCGTCCCGGCGCGGGTCGCCACGACCGGCAGCCCGTGCTCGTGGGCCAGCCACACGTTCTGGGTGGCGGTGGCGGTCCGGTAGGGCAGGACGACGGCGTCGGCGGAGCCGAACAGGCCGGGGAGGTCCTCCGCGGGCACGTACCCGTCGAGGAGCCGGACCCGGTCGGCGATCCCGAGCGCGGCGGCCCGGGCCTCCAGCTCGGCCGTCCCGCCCCAGAACTCCCCCGCGACGGTCAGCGTCACGTCCGGCGGCGCTCCCTCGGCCAGGGCGCGCAGCAGCAGGTCGACGCCCTTGTAGGGACGGACGATGCCGAGGAACAGCAGGTGCCTGCGCTCGCCGCCCGGGGGCACGCCGTCCGCGGCCGCGGCTCCCCCCGTCTCGGGCAGGTGCGGCGGCATCTCGGCGACCACGGGCACGGCGCGGCCCGGGCCGAGCAGGCCCTCGGCGAGGAGGGCCTGTCCGGGCGAGTGCGTGACCACGCCGTCGGTCCGGCGCAGCAGGGCGCGGACCAGGGACACGTCGACCGGCCGCCGCTCGTGCGGCAGCACGTTGTGGCACAGCGCCACCACCCTGGTGGCGCCGCGACGGGACCTCACCCCGGCGATGATGCCGAGGTAGGCGGGCACCTGGACCGGCGAGAACACGGTGAGGACCACGAGGTCGGCCTCGCGCGCCAGCCGCCGCCCCGCCCGCCACCACCCGTCCGGCCGGTACCAGGCCAGGTCTCGGCGGGTGTCCGGGTACGGCTCCCCCTCGGGGTCGGCTATGGTCTGCCGCCCCGGGTACAGGGCGGCGGGGTACTGGGCGCGCCAGGACTCGATCGCCGTGGGGTGGCCGAGCGCGCTCAGCCGGTGGGCGAGCTCGGTGGTGTGCCTGGCCCCGCCGCCCTTGTACGGGTGGGCGGGTCCCACGAGCGCGACCCGGGCCGGAGCGCCGGTCACGGGTTCTCCCGGGAGCGCACGATCAGGTCGGCCAGCAGGGCGATCGCCGCGATGATCAGGCCCGTCATCAGGATCATGACGGTGTTGTTGGGGATGTACAGCGGGTTGCGCACCTGGTCGAACACGAACTTGGCCGTGCCGAGGCCCAGCAGCACCAGCGCGGGCGGCATGAGGACCTTGAGCGGGTTGAAGTACATGACCATGCGCAGCACCTGCAGGATGTACCGGTAGGCGTCGCTGACGAAGTGGAACTTGGACTTGCCCGCCCGCTTCGCGTACTCGATGGGCACGTACCTCACCGGGTGCTGGTTGGACAGGAACGCCAGTGTGATGGTGGTGACGCAGGAGAACCCGGGCGGCAGCAGCCTCAGGTAGGGGCGGGCGACGTCGCGCCGGAAGACGCGCAGCCCGGAGTTGAGGTCGGGGATGCGGGTGTTGGTGAGCCGCTCGGCGATCTTGCGGATCATCCACTTGGCGGGGACCCGCAGCGCCTTGTGCGAGCCCATCTCCTGGGTGCGGGCGCCCACGACCTGGTCCAGCTCGGGGTCGGCGTCGAGCATGGCGACGAGTTCGGGAATGCGCTCGTTGGGGTAGCTCATGTCCGCGTCGGTCCACACCACGAACTCGCCCCGCGCCCGCTGGCTGCCGAGCCGGCGCACGGTGCCGGATCCGCCGTTGTGCCCGAACGCGATGACGCGCATGTGCGGGTAGAGGCCCTGCACGTCGCGCAGGCGCTCCAGGGTGCGGTCGGTGGAGGCGTCGTCCACCGCGAGCAGCTCGTAGCCGTAGCCGGAGCCGTCCATGGCGGCACAGATCCGTTTGACCTCGTCGACGACGTGGTCTTCCTCGTTGTAGCAGGGCAGCACGATGGTGACCCGCACGGGCGGGGTCTCGGCGGGCCGGCGGATGTCGTCGCTCGTCTGGCTCATGGGTTCTTCTCAGCGGGTGCGGGTGCGGGCGGGGGCGTTGTGGGACCGGTCCGCGGGGGCGGGGTCATCCCCCGGCGGGGAGCACGGTCACCCACACGCTCTCGTTGAAGGTCCAGTGGCCTGTCGGGGGTTCCATGAGGGTACTCGGATCCATCTGCGCCAGGACGTGGAACGGCCGCTCGACGTTCTCCGTGCTCCCGGTCAGGCCCTCCAGCACCTGCCAGTCCGAGGCGGCCAGGACGGCGTCGCGCCCGCGGCCGTGGATCTCGGCGACCACCCGGTCGAGGTCCTCCGGCGTCGGCTCGTCCATCGCCGCGGTGGGGACGCCGCAGACGTTCCGCAGGAGCGGCATGTAGTTCCCGGCCATGCCGGGGTCGACCACGACCACCGACGCGTCCTCCGGCAGCGACGCGCACAGCTCCTCGGTGGCCGCGACCGAGCCCACGTCCTGCCTGTACCCCATGATCCCGGCGGCCGAGGTGGCCGCGGCGGGGAGGAACACCGCCAGGGAGGCGCTCGCGGCGACCGCGGCGGGGAGGACCTGAAAGGCCGCCCCGCGCCTCCCCGGGGCCCCGGTGACCGTGCAGCGGCGGGTGAGCCACGCCAGGAACCAGACCGCGAACAGGATGAACGCCGGGATGACCAGCACGATCAGCCGCCTGCTCGCCCAGGGGTGGTCGGGGGTGATGGCGGGGCGCAGGAGCGTGGTCGTGACGGTCCACACCAGCAGCATGGCGGGCAGCAGCCACTGGGGGTCCCGGCGCAGGACGAGGCGGCGCAGCACCAGCGCCACGCCGAGGGAGGCGAAGAGGACGGTGCCCAGGCCCACGTACCAGCCCACCCAGTACAGGCTCATGTCGTAGTAGGTGCGGCTGCCCTCGATGGGCCACAGCCCCTCCCGCTCCTGGACCGAGGCCACCCAGGCGTCGGTGAAGTCGCTGCCGTGGCCGTAGTCGGGCCAGAACAGGGGGCGGATCGCGAACCCGACCATGGTGAGGAGGGCGAGCGCGGTCACCGCGTGGGGGAGCCAGCGGACGCGCTCCACGCGGGGGATCCCGAAGCGCCACAGGGCGGCCGTGGCCGCGGCCGTGACCGCGATGACCGCCGCGCTGATCAGCAGGAGGGGGTTGAGGGAGTCGGACAGGTACTCCAGATAGGGCAGGGACAGCCCGTACCCGGCGTACAGGCCCAGGCCGACGCCGAGCGCGAGCCCTCCGAGCAGGGGCAGCGCCTGCCCCCGCCGGGCCAGGAGCAGGAGGCCGATGAACCCGACCACGGGGAGCAGGTCGCGGATCGCGTCGATCCGCACCACCAGGGCGAGGCCGAACGCCAGCCCCGCCGCGGCGGCGAGGGTGTGGGAGGCCGACCAGCGGTCGGTGAGGGCGGTGCGGCGGACGAGCGCGTCGTAGGCCAGGACCATCCCGCCGATCAGGAGGATCTGGGTCAGGGGCTCGCTGTAGGTGAAGCGGCTCACCCACTGCTGGGGCAGGCACACGGCCAGCACGAGGGCGCCCAGGGGGGCCCAGCGCGCGCCGACCAGGCGCGCGGTGAGCCCGGCGAAGGCGAGCACGCCGAGCGCGCCGAGGAAGGGCGTGGTCACGAGCATCCCGTCGAGCCCGCCCAGCCAGTAGCCGATGGAGGTGACCAGCGGCGCGCCCGCCATGAACTGGGGCCAGATCGCCCCGTCCCGGTCGTAGTGGGCGAGGCTCTGGTAGCTGAGCGCCGGATCGTCGCCCGCGATGAGCTCGCGCTGCTGCGGGATGGGGAGGTGGCCGTTCTCCGCGATCCACACGGTGTACATGGCGTAGGAGGCGGGGTCGCGGCGGATGACCAGGGCCTCGGCGTGGTAGGCGACCTGCACGACGGCGAAGCCGACCGTGATCACCGCGACGAGCACGAGGGGCCACCAGGGGACGGCCTCGTCCTCGGGCGGGTCCGGGACGAACCGCGGCACGAGCACGCAGGCCGCGATCACGGCGGGCGTCCCCAGGACGGCCGCCGCCACAGGGGTGAAGGAGCCGAGGGCCAGGAGGGGGAAGGCCACCAGGAGCCAGGCCGACGCGGCGATCGCGGGGAGCGCGGTGACACGGGCGAGGAGTCGACCGGGGAGCAAGCGCATGGGGCAACTCTGGCAGTTCCCGGCGGGCTACGCACACCGTGCGGCGGTTCTCGTCGGACGTTCCGGTTCCGGAGGACCCGCCGTGTCCGGGCGGAGCGGGACCCGGGCACGGCGGGCGGGGCCGGACGCGGGACGGTGTGCCGGGCGGGGCCGCTCCGGCCGGCGGTGGATTGGCCCCGGCGGTGGTGGGACCGGCGCCCTCGAACGCCGGGAAGGGCGGAGGGCGGACGCCCTAGAGTGGCGGTCATGTCCGAAACTCCCGCGCAGCTGTGGCGCGCACTCGTCTCCGCCGACCCGTCCCGTCCGTTCGTGACCTCCTACGACTCCTCCGGCGGCCGTGTGGAGCTGTCCCGGGCCACGTTCGACAACTGGGTGTCCAAGACCTCGAACATGCTGGTGGACGGCCTGGGCGTGCAGCCGGGCGACCGGGTCGTGATCGCCCTTCCGGTGCACTGGCAGTCGCTGGCGTGGCTCCTCTCGTGCTGGTCGGTGGGCGCGGTGGCGGAGTTCGTCCCGGACGGCGGGGACGTCCCGGCGGGCGCGCAGGTCGCGGTCGCCGGCGCCGGACTCCTGGAGAGCGCGCTGGACAGCGGCGCCGACGAGGTCGTCGGCACCTCGCTGCACCCGCTGGGCCTGCCGCTGTCCGAGGTCCCGCCGATGGTGCTCGACTACTCCGTCGAGGTCCGGGGGTACGGCGACCGCTTCCCGGCCTACCCGGTCGACCCGGACGGCCCGGCGCTCCGGAGCGCCGGCGCACGCACGGGCGCGGACCTGGCGGCCGGGGCCCGGGAGCGGGCCGCGGCCTGGGGACTGTCGGCCGACGACCGCCTGGGCCTGTTCCTGGAGCCGGACGCGCCGATGACGGCGCTGGGCGGGGGCGCGGAGCTCCTGCTCGCCCCGGTCGCGGCGGGCTCCCCGATCGTGGTGACCCCGGTGGACCCCGCGGCCCCGGCGAAGGTCGTCGAGCGGGCGGAGATGGAGAAGGTCACGGTGGTGGGGACCGCCGCCGGGACGGCGCCCCTCGACGGGATGCCCTTCCGGTCGGTCGGTCGGGTCTGAGACGGCCGGGGGCGCCCGGCGCGTCCCCCGGGATCCCCCGGCCGCCGGCCCGCCTCAGACGGCCAGGGCGTGCGTCCCGCCGCTCCCGTGGTCCGGCGGCTCCGGCCGCCGGGCGCGGTCGGCCCGGCGCCGCTCCGCCCGCTCCCGGCGGCTCGCCCCGCGCACGAGGCGCTCCCGGGCCGCCTCGCGCTCCCTCTCGGCCCGGTAGGCCGCGGCGGCCTCGGCTGCGGCGTCGTGGTGGTTCATGGGGCCTCCCTGGGGTCCGTGCGCCGGGAGTCCTCCTCCCGACAGGCTCCAGAGTCGGCCTGAGGCGGCCCCGTCCGCCATCGGGACATCACCCCGAATACGGCGCGGGCCCCGCCTCAGAGGCGGGCGCCACCGCGCACCGCGGCCTAAGAGGGCCTCAGGGCCCGGGGCCCCGGAACCCTCCCGGCGCTCCGCGGGCGGCACGGGCCGCGGCCCCGGCCGGCCCTCGCCGCACCCGGGACCGCGCCCCTGCGTCCTAGTCCTCCCGGTAGAAGGCGTCCAGGGCCGAGCCCGAGCGCTTCTCCTCGTCGTAGGTGTAGACCTCGCGCCCCTCCACGAACACCCTCAGGGCCCGGCTCATCACGTCGAGCGGGTCGCCGGACCAGACGACCACGTCGCCGTCCAGCCCCGGCTTGAGCGAGCCGACGCGGTCGGAGATGCCCATGATCTCGGCCGGGTTGACCGTGAGGGCGCGGATCGCGGACTCGGGCGCCATGCCCTCCTTCACGCACAGGGTGGCCTGGTGGACGAGGAACTCGATCGGGACGACGGGGTGGTCGGTGGTCAGGGCGACCTTCACCCCCGCCCGGTCCAGGATGCCGGGGTTGGCCAGCGTCTTGTTCTTGACCTCGACCTTGGAGCGGCTGGTCATCAGGGGGCCGGTGATGACGGGGATGCCCCGTGCGGCGATCTCGTCGGCGAGGAGGTGGCCCTCCGTGCAGTGGTTGATGATGAGGCGGTAGCCGAACTCGTCCGCCAGGCGCATCGCCGTGTGGATGTCGTCGGCACGGTGCGTGTGCTGGCACCACGGGAGCTCGCGGTCCAGGACCCTGGTCAGCACCTCCAGGGTGTTGTCCCGGTCGAACGGGGTGCCCTCGCTCGCGGCGTGGTCGCGCTTGGCCTTGTAGTCCTGGGCCTTGGTGAAGGCGTCCCGGATGACCGCGGCCACGCCCTGGCGGGTGGAGGGGATCTGGTCCTTCTTGCCGTACACCCGCTTCGGGTTCTCGCCCAGGGCGCTCTTGACGCTGGCCGGCTGCTTGATCAGGCGGTCCTCCATGCTGCGGCCCCAGCACTTGACGGCCACGGTCTGCCCGCCGATGGGGTTGCCCGAGCCCGGCTTGACGACCGAGGAGGTGACTCCGCCGGACAGGGCGTCGACGAAGCCCCGGTCCGCGGGGTTGATGGCGTCGAGCGCGCGCATGCGGGCGCCGTTGGGGTCGGTCATCTCGTTGGTGTCGTCGCCGGCCCAGCCGACGCCCTCCTCGTCGATGCCGAGGTGGCCGTGGGCCTCGACGAAACCGGGGAGCACCCACTTGCCGGAGGCGTCGACGACGGTGGCGCCCTCCGGGACGGGGGTGTCCGCGTCCGCTCCGACCGCGGTGATCCTGCCGTCGGAGATGACGACGGTGCCGCCGTCGATGGGGTCGCCGTCCACGGGGACGACGTATCCGGATGTGATCGCGATATCCATGGCGGGCAACCTAGCCCATGACGGGACGTCGGCCCAAGGGCGGGAGCCCGCGCCCGTCAGCCGGCGGGCCAGCGGGCCGTCAGCAGCTCCGAGCGGGGCGTGAGTTCCACGGTGGCCTCCTCGATGGCCTCGCGGACCATCGCGCAGCGCCCCACCTGCTCGGACTCCGCGGTCAGGTCGCCGCCCTCGGCGGCGAACGCGTACACCATCGTGGGCCGGTCGGCGAACTCCATCATCCGGAACGCGCCGCCCAGGCCGGGGTGGTGCGCGGTCTGCTCGGGGATCACGCCCACGGTGACGATGCCGGCCTCGATCAGGTCGGCGAGGAAGTCCCGCTGGGCGTTGAGGACCTCCGCGCCGCCCTGGGGGCGCTGGAGGACGGACTCGTTGAGCACGACCCGCAGCACGGGGCCGTCCGGACCCGTCATCGCGGCCCGGTTGGCCATCTCCTCCTCCACCATCAGCTCCACCTCGTCCGGGGACAGGGCGGGGTGGCCGGGGCCGAGGACGGCGCGGGAGTACTCGCGCGTGCGCAGGAACACCGGGACGGCCATGGGCTGGTGCTCCCACAGGTCGGTCGCGTGCACGGCCAGCTCGCGCTCGTCGCCGAACTCGTTGGGGAAGGCCTCCGCCTGGAGGGTGATGGCCCATGCCTCGACCAGCTGGTGGTCGGTGCCGAGGACGTTGTCGACCCGCTCCACCAGCGAACGGGCCGGTCTGCAGTGGGCGTCCTCGACCTCCCGGAGCTTGTCGTCGGTCACGCCGACCGTGGCGGCGAGCTCGGCCCGCGAGAGCCCCCGGTCGGAGCGGGCGCGCAGGATCCGCGCGCCGAAGGGGAGCCACATCGCAGACGGCAACGCACTGTTCACACCCATGTCCCCTCCCGTCGCCTGGCGGGGCCGGCCTCGCATACCCTCGGGTCGACGCCCCGACCTCGTTCCCCGACCCTCTCTCGCGCCGGGGGCGCTGGTCAAGCGACCGTGCGGGTGCGGCGATCCGTGATAAGTCATCACAAGGACTGATAATGCCGCCCGCCGTTCGCGCGATCCCCCGATTGGAAACCCCCGTTGTCCCACCTCGCCCTCCTGCTGTTCGTCGTCGCCCTCGGCGTCTGGATCTACGCCCTGTTCGACGTTGTCGGCTCCGACGCCGGCGCGGTGCGGCTGCTGCCCAAACCCGCCTGGACCGTCGTCGTTCTGCTCTTGCCCAAGATCGGGGCAATACTCTGGTTCGCCCTGGGCCGGCCCCGACGCGCCCCGTCGGCCGCGCCCGCCGGGCCGCCCCCGCCCTTCCCTGAGTACGACCACCCCCACCGGGCGCGCGCCGCGACCCCGGAGGAGGACGAGGAGTTCCTCCGCCGCTGCCGTGAGCGGGCCGACGCCCAGCGGCGGCGTGCCCGCGAGGCCCAGGAGTCGGCCGGGGGCGAGGAGGCCGGACGGGGTGACGGCGACGGCGGGGAGGGCCGCGACGGGGACGGTGATCCCCGCCCCTCCTGACCCGCACGCCCCCGGAGCCGCATCGTGGTCGAAGCATGACGGACCGTGCGATACCCCAAGACAGGGGTGCTCCACGGTGCGGAGTACGCTATGTGCCGCCCGACCGCGACACTCACCCCGGAAGTGAACCGATGAAGCCTTTCACCCTGTCGGCGACAGCCGTACTCGCCTGCACCGCGCTGCTCGCCACCACAGCCTGCGGCGGCGACGGGGCCCCGGCCGACCAGGGGGAGCCCGCCGGCGGGGACTCCGCGGCGCCCGAGCAGGAGCAGACCGGCAGCCCCGCCGAGGTGGACGTCACCGACGTCGAGGGCGCCACCCTGCACACCAGTGAGGGCGACATCGAACTGGAGCTGTTCCCCGAGGACGCCCCGGTCACGGTGTCCAACTTCGTCGGCCTGGCCGAGGGCGAGGGCGTGCCCAACCCGGTGACGGGCGAGGCCGAGTTCTACGACGGCACCGTCTTCCACCGCGTCATCGCCGACTTCATGCTCCAGGGGGGCGACCCGCAGGGCACCGGCCAGGGCGGTCCCGGCTACACCTTCGAGGACGAGGTCGGGTCCGGCCGGGAGTTCTCCGAGCCCGGAGTCCTCGCCATGGCCAACCGGGGAGGGGGCACCAGCACGAACGGCTCCCAGTTCTTCATCACCGTCGCGGCGACCCCCCACCTGAACGGCCAGCACACCATCTTCGGCCGGGTCGCCGACGAGGAGTCCATGGAGATCGTGAACTCCATCTCCGTCACGGAGACCGACGCGAACGACCGCCCCACCCAGGACGTGGTCATCGAATCCGTCACCGTCAACCGCGCCGGCTAGCCGTACCGGCCCGGGAGGCCGGGTGCACGGGACCCGGCCGCCCCCGCTCCCCCTGCCGTCCCTCCCGGGCCGCCGGGGGCGCGGGGGCGGCGCGGAGCGGTCTGCGCGGCCCAGGGCCGGCCCGTGCCTCAGCGTCGGCGCTTGGCGCGGGCGGCCCGTGCCCGCTCGACGGCCGGGCCGATCGCCTCCACCAGGGCCCTCACGTCCTCGCGCGTGGAGGTGCGCCCCAGGGACAGCCGCAGACTGCTCAGGGCGGTGTCGGGGTCCGCCCCCATCGCCAGGAGCACGTGGCTCGGCTGGGCGACGCCCGCGGAGCAGGCGGAGCCGGTGGAGCAGGAGATGCCCCGGGCGTCGAGGAGCATCAGCAGGGCGTCGCCCTCGCAGCCGGGGAACGACAGGTGGGAGATGCCGGGCAGCCGGCGCTCGCGGTCGCCGTTGACGACCACGTCCGGGACCACGGCGCGGACGCCCTCCTCCAGTTCGTCGCGCAGGCACTCGAGGTGCTTGGCGTGCTCCTCGCGTTCGGCGACGGCGCGGTCGACGGCCGTGGCCAGCCCCCTCAGCAGGGGGGTCGACAGGGTCCCGGAACGGATGTCGCGCTCCTGGCCGCCGCCGTGGAGGACGGGGGTCGGGGCGGTGCCGCGGGCGATCAGCAGCGCCCCGGCGCCGACGGGGCCGCCGAGCTTGTGCCCGCTGACGGTGAGGGCGGTGACGCCTGCGGCGGCGAAGTCGACCGGCTCCGCCCCGACCGCCTGGACGGCGTCGGTGTGGAAGGGGATGCCGTACCGGGCGGCGACGGCGGCGAGCTCCTCGACGGGCTGGACCGTGCCGACCTCGTTGTTGGCCCACATGACGGAGACCAGCGCGACCGACCCGGGGTCCCGCTCGACGGCCTCGCGGAGGGTCTCCGGGTCGAGCCCGCCCAGGGCGTCCACGGGCAGCGCCTCGTGGACGGCGCCCTGGTGCTCGGCCATCCAGTGGGCCGGGTCGAGGGCGGCATGGTGTTCGACGGCGCTGGTGAGGATGCGCCGCCGGGCGGGGTCCTCGGCGTTGCGCGCCCAGTAGAGGCCCTTGACGGCGATGTTGTCGGACTCGGTCCCGCCTCCGGTGAAGACCACCTCGTGCGGGGTGGAGCCGAGCGCCCGGGCGATCCTCTCGCGGGACTCCTCGACGGTGCGGCGGGCGGCACGGCCGTGGCCGTGCAGGGACGAGGGGTTGCCGAGGGAGCCGAGCTCGGCCGCGATGTCGGCGACCACCTCGGGACGGACCTCGGTCGTGGCAGCGTGATCCAGATACACCATGGCGTCACCAAGGATACGTCCGTCCCGGGCCGCCCACGGCCCCGCGGGGCGGCTCCCCCGCCCGGCCGAGCCGTGGAGGGTGCGTGCCGCCCGTCCCTGGCCGTCCACAGCCCCGCGGCCACAGCTCCCCGCCCTTTTCCGGTCCCGATAACCTTGGGTCATGCCCGACTCCATGTCCTCGCAGCCCGCCCAGACCGACACGACCCCCCGGACCGCCGCCGGCGACGGCGGCCCCCACTGGCCCGCGCCCGTGGCCGAGCGGCCGGTGCGCGCCCGGCTGGCCCTGCCCGGCTCCAAGTCGGTCACCAACCGCGCCCTGATCCTGGCGGCGCTGTCCGAGACGCCGTCGGTGGTGCGCCGGCCCCTGGCGAGCCGGGACAGCGAGCTGATGGTGGGCGCCCTGCGGGCGCTGGGCGTGGGGGTCTCGCAGGTCGGCGGCGACCTGGAGGTCACGCCCGCCGCGCTGCGCGGCCCGGCCTCGGTCGACGTCGGCAACGCGGGCACGGTGATGCGGTTCGTGCCCCCTCTGGCGGCCCTGGCCTCGGGCGAGGTGCGCTTCGACGGGGACCCGCGCGCCCGCGAGCGGCCCGTGGGCGAGCTCCTCGGCGCCCTGCGGGCGCTGGGCGCCGACATCGACGACGGCGGCCGGGGGGCGCTGCCCATGACCATCCGCGGCACAGGCGGTGTGCGCGGTGGCGAGGTGGTCCTGGACGCGTCGGGCTCGTCCCAGTTCGTGTCGGCCCTGCTGTTGAGCGGGGCGCGCTTCGCCGAGGGCGTGCACGTACGCCACTCGGGACCGCCGGTGCCGTCCCGGCCGCACCTGGACATGACGGTGGAGATGCTGCGCGCCGCCGGGGTGTCCGTGTCGGTGGAGGAGAACTCCTGGAGGGTCGAGCCGGGACCCGTCCGGGTCTCCGACACCACGGTGGAACCGGACCTGTCCAACGCCGCGCCGTTCCTGGCTGCCGCGCTGGTCAGCGGGGGCGAGGTGACGGTCGAGGGGTGGCCCGGGCGCACGACCCAGCCCGGTGACGCGCTCCGTTCGCTGTTCACGCGGATGGGCGGGGAGGTGACCTGGTCCGAGGGCGGCCTGACCCTGCGCGGCACCGGGGAGGTCCGCGGCATCGAGGCCGACCTGCGCGACGTCGGCGAGCTCACCCCCACCGTCGCGGCGGTGGCCGCGCTCGCCTCCACGCCCTCCCGGCTGACCGGCATCGCGCACCTGCGCCGCCACGAGACCGACCGGATCGCCGCCCTGGCCGCCGAGGTCAACCGGCTGGGCGGCGACGTCGAGGAACTGCCCGACGGCCTGGTCATCCGGCCGCGCCCCCTGCACGGCGGGGTGTTCCACTCCTACGACGACCACCGGATGGCCACGTCCGGCGCGGTCATCGGGCTCGCGGTGCCCGGGGTGGAGGTGGAGAACATCGCCACCACGCGCAAGACGCTGCCCGACTTCCCGGGCCTGTGGGCGGAGGCCCTGGCATGAGCCGCACGCGGGGCGGGGGACGCCACCTGGACGAGGACGACATCCGCGTGCGCGCCCGGGGCGGCTCCAAGCCCCGTACCCGCAACCGGCCCAAGCACGAGGGCGCCGTGGAGGGCATGGTCACCGCCGTCGACAGGGGCCGGTACCGGTGCCTGGTCGACGGCGTCCCCGTGGTCGCCATGAAGGCCCGCGAGCTGGGCCGGGGCTCCATCGTCGTCGGCGACCGCGTGGACGTGGTCGGCGACCTGTCCGGCCGGGCGGACACGCTGGCCCGGGTGGTGAGGGTCCGCGACCGCGGGTCGGTGCTGCGCCGCACCGCCGACGACACCGACCCGGTGGAGCGGGTGATCGTCGCCAACGCGGACCAGTTGGCCATCGTCTGCGCCCTCGCCGACCCGGCCCCGCAGCCGCGCTTCGTGGACCGCTGCCTGGTGGCCGCGTACGACGCCGGGCTCTCCCCCCTGCTCTGCCTGACCAAGGCCGACCTCGCCGCACCGGACGAGCTCGTGCGCGTGTACGAGCCCCTGGGGGTGCCCTTCGAGGTCCTCAGCCCCGAGGGCGGTCTGGAGGGGCTGCGGGAGCGCCTCTCCGGCCGGACCACGGTCCTGGTGGGCTCCTCCGGTGTGGGCAAGTCCACCCTGGTCAACCGGCTGGTTCCGGGCACCGACCGGGCGGTGGGCCACGTCAACGCGGTGACGGGGCGGGGCCGCCACACGTCCACGTCGGCCGCGGCCCTGCCCTTCGAGGGCGGCTGGCTGATCGACACCCCCGGCGTGCGCAGCTTCGGCCTGGCGCACATCTCCCCGGAGGACATCGTGGCGGGCTTCGCGGACCTGGCCGAGGCGGCCGAGGGCTGCCCGCCCGGGTGCGCGCACCAGCCCGACGCCGTCGACTGCGCGGTCGGCGCGGCGCTGGAGCGCGGCGAGCTCGACCCCGCCCGTGTGGCGTCCCTGCGCCGCCTGCTCGCAAGCCGCGAGGGGGACACCGACGAGCCGGAGGCCTGAGCCGGCCCGTTCGCGGCGGCGGTTCCCCGCCCCTGCCGTTCCGGGCTCCCTTCCTCGGCGCCGCGTCAGCGGCCGACCGGCTGCCCGTGGTCCCGAACCGGCTCCCCGGGTTCGGGCGGGACCCCTCCGATGTTGGCGCGCCCCCAGTCGCCCAGCGGGGCGAGCGCGTCGTTCAGGGAGCGGCCGAGCGGGGTCAGGGAGTACTCGACCCGGGGCGGCACCTCGCCGAAGTCCTCGCGGTGCACGATGCCGTCGTCCTCCAGCTCCCTCAGGTGGGAGGCGAGGACCTTCTCGGTGACGCCGTCGAGCGCGCGGCGCAGCTCCCCGAAGCGGTGGGCCCGCTCCTCCAGGGCCCAGAGGATGAGCACCTTCCACTTGCCGCCGATCACGTCCATCGCCGCGTCGATACCGCAGTGGTAGGCGTCCGCCCCTCGTCTGGTGACCATCCCCGCACCCCTTCCGCCTGCACGCTTACCCCGGGGTGAGCACCCACTTCACAGTGCGTACTTGTCGGTCCCCACGCCGTGGACGAGCCTAGTCGACATGACGAAGACCACCGCGGGAACCTCCGCGACCACCACCGAACCACGTATCGCCCTGCTCGGACTCGGAGCCATGGGCACCGCCTTCGCCCGTGCCTGGCTCGCCGCCGGGTACCCGCTGACCGTGTGGAACCGCACGCCGTCCCGCGCCGAGCCCCTCGCCGCAGAGGGGGCCGAGGTCGCCGCCACCGCCGCGGAGGCGGCCGCCTCCGCCCGCCTCGTGGTGACCTGCCTGCTCGACGACGCCTCCGTGGGCGAGGCCCTGGAGGGCGCCGACCTCTCCGGCAGGGACCTGGTGGACGTCACGACGGGGACACCGCCCAGGCCCGCGCCCGCGCGGAGTGGGCCCGGGAGCGCGGAGCCCGGTTCCTGAGCGGCGGCATCATGGCGATCCCGCCCATGGTGGGCGTCCCCGAGGCAGGCGGCTACGTGTTCTACAGCGGCCCGGCCGGGGTGTTCGAGGAACACCGGGCGGCCCTGGAGGTGCCCGTCGGCGCCCGCCACGCGGGGGAGGACGCCGGTCTGGCCTCCCTCCAGGACGTGGCCCTGCTCAGCGCGATGAACGGCATGTTCGCCGGGGTCGCGCACGCCTTCGCCCTGGTGCGCCACGAGGACGTGTCCCTGCGGGAGTTCGCGGTGCTCCTCTCCGACTGGCTCGCCTCGATGGCCCACGCGGGCGTCCCCGCCGTGGCCGGGCACCTGGAGAGCGGCGACTACACCGAGGGCGTGGTCTCCAACCTCGCCATGCAGGTGGAGGGCAACGCGACCCTGCTGCGCACCGCGGAGGAGCAGGGGGTGAGCACCGAGCTCCTGACCCCGTACACGGACCTCATGGCGCGGCGGCTGGCCGACGGCCACCGGGAGGAGGACGGAACCGGGGTCGTCGACCTCCTCGCGGTGCCCCGCCGCTGAGGACCCCGTCCCGTGACCGCGCGGCCGGGTGCCGGGGCGCCCGGCCGCGCGGTCAGAGGTCGACCGTGCCGCCGCACCGCCAGTACCGGGTGCGGTCGCACTCCATGAACCCCTCGTCGACCAGCCCCCTCCGGAGGGCGGACACGTCGGCGCTGAAGCCGCGCAGGACCGTGTTGACCTCGTCCCCGCTGTAGCGGACCCCCGGCTCGAAGGCGCGCGCGACCCGGTCGAGCAGGACCAGCCGGGCGGAGCGGCGGACGGGGATCGCGGTGATCCGCCCGTCCTTCATGCAGGAGCGCAGCACCTCCAGGCGCTCGTGCTCCGGCAGGGGTCCGTCCAGCACGCCACGGGCTCCTCTCAGCGGCCGACCAGCAGCATTCCGTGCACCACCGTCTCGACCCGGCGCGCCGCCTCGTCGGGGTCGATCGGCTGGAGGGCGTAGGAGACGGTGAGCCGCACGTTGACGTCGGCGACCGCGTCGGCCACGGACGGGTCCAGGTCCGGGAGCCGCCCGTTCAGCATGGCGGCGATCCGCTCCCCCAGGACGTCCAGCAGCGGGGCCGAGCGGGTGGTGAGCACCGGCAGGAGGTCGCGGTCCCCGGTCACGACGGCGTGCAGCAGGGGGCTGTCCCGGGCCGCCCCCAGCACCAGCCGGGTGGCCCGGCTGACCACGTGGGCGGGGTCCCCGTCCTCGGCGTCCAGCAGGAGCACCACGCGGTCCAGCAGTGCGTTGACCTCACGTACCACGATGGCCTGGAGCAGGCCCTCCTTGCTGCCGAACACGTTGTACAGGGTCTGCCGGGACACCCCGGCCGCCGTGGCGATGTCCGCCATGCGGCGCTCGGCCCAGCCGCCGGAGACGACCTCGGCGCAGGCGGCGTCCATCAGCCGCTCCCGCGCCGGGGCGCCCTCGGCCCGCGTCCGTCCGCTCACCGTGTCCATCCCCCCATCCTCCCACCCGCGGCGGTGCGCGCCCGTCCCCCGGAGGGCACGGCGGCGGCCGGAACGCCGGGTTTCGCCCCCGCGGGGCTCCGCTAACACTCTGATCACGCGCGTGTGCCGCTTTGGCCATGTTCGTGCCGGGGAGGGTAGCGTTACCGGCCATGGCGTCCTTTGACGATGATCTGCGGCTGGCCCACGTGCTCGCCGATGCTGCCGACGACCTCGCGCTCAAGCGCTTCCGAGCGCTCGACCTCGTCGTCGACACCAAACCCGACCTCACCCCGGTCACCGAGGCCGACCGGATGGTGGAGGAGACCCTCCGCGGCGTCCTCTCGCGCGCCCGGCCCCGGGACGCCGTGGTCGGTGAGGAGTACGGCCGCACGGGCAACAGCAACCGGGTGTGGGTCATCGACCCCATCGACGGCACCAAGAACTACGTGCGCGGGGTCCCCGTGTGGGCGACCATGATCGCCCTCCTGGAGGGCGACCGGCCGGTGGTGGGCGTGGTGTCCGCGCCCGCGCTGTACCGCCGCTGGTGGGCGTCCAAGGGCGCCGGAACGTGGCAGGGCCGCAGCCTGTCCAAGGCGACGCGCTGCCACGTGTCGAAGGTGCCGGACCTGGCGGACGCCTCCCTGAGCTTCTCGTCGCTGACCGGCTGGGAGGAGCAGGGCCGGCTCGAATCGTTCCTCGGGCTGACCCGCTCGGTGTGGCGCACCCGCGCCTACGGCGACTTCTGGTCGCACGTGATGGTCGCCGAGGGCGTCGTGGACATCTCCGCCGAGCCGGAGCTCTCGCTGTGGGACGCGGCCCCGCTGCCGATCATCCTGGAGGAGGCGGGCGGCCGGGCCACCGACCTGCGGGGCGAGGGCTTCGAGGACGGCGGTCCCCTGGTGTGCACCAACGGTGCGATCCACGACCAGGTGCTGACCTGGCTGAACGGCGGACCCACACCGCTGCGCCGGAGCTGAGCCCCCTCCCCGCACCGCCCACCACAATCACATAATGCACTCACTCGAACACGTTCCGTAGTAACGTGCGTCGTGTGCTGACCATGAAAACCCTCGGGACGGCCCTGTGCGGGGCCGCCGTCCTGCTGGTCACCGCCTGCGGCGGCGGCCACGGGTACAGCCCCGAGGAGCTCAACGAGATGATCGCCGACGCCGTGCGCACCTCGGCCCGGGACGGCGTGGGCGGCCTGGGCGTGCCCGACACGTCCTTCGACCCGACGACGTACATGTGCGCCCCCGCGGTGGACGCCCCGGACGCGGGCTCCTGGCGGACCGAGGCGCCCCGCTCCCCGGCGGACCGCGGGGAGGCGGTCGAGCTGGGCGTCCTGGTGCCCGCGGACGCGGGGGCCTCCTCCCTGACCGCCTCCGTGATCGGGCCGGGCGGCGAGTCCTCCACGGCCGGGGCTGAGGCCGTGCCCGGGGAGTGGAGCCGCCTCCGCTACCCCGACGACTTCGACGCGAGGGCCGAGAGCGGCGTCCACACCGTGGTCTGGTCCGACACGGGGTCGGGGACACCGCTCACCTGCGACGGCTTCGAGGTGGACTGACCCCGGGGCCGCGTTCTGAGGCCGCGGTTCCGGTCATACCAAACGAAAAACCGCAACAATCCGAAATTACCGCCGTTCGGGGTGAACCGAACCCGCCCTTCCCTGCGATGGCTCTGATGAAACCCCGCTGAACGCGGGCATCCCGGTGCCGCCGTCGCGGCGCCGGCCCACAGACACCACGGAAGGGGCCGAATGCTGCGTTCCCTCATGGCCGGGATCGTGCTGGCCTTCGCCGGTTCTCGGGCCAACGTGGCCAGGACCATCCTCTCCTGCACGGGCATCGTCGTCGGCGTGGGCGCTCTGGTCCTCGTGGTCAGCGCCAGCGACTTCGGCCAGCGGTTCGCCACCGCCTACAGCGAGGCCAACGCCGGCCGGCCGGCGACCCTCGAGGTCAGCGTGTTCGAGGAGACCATCACCGACCGCGCGGCCTTCGAGGAGGACCTCGTCCGCGCGGGCGGCCAGGACGTCTCGCTCTACCAGTCCCCCGTGGAACCGCCCTCGATCCGCTCGGGCGACACGGTGGTCACCGAGGCGAGCTTCACGGGGGTCGACCCGTCCCTGGGCGACATCCGGCGGATGAACATGCTGGAGGGCCGCTGGTTCACCGACGCCGACACCGGCTCCCTCGCCCCCGTGATGATCGTCAACGAGGAGCTGGCCGCCGCGATCGGCGACCTCGCCCGGGTCCAGGTCGGCACCGACCACTGGATGGACGTGCGCGTCATCGGCGTCCTGGAGAGCTCCGCCCTCGACTCCGGCTGGTACAGCGCGTACATCCTGCGCTCCCCCGCGTCCGAGGAACTGATCTTCGGCTCCGGCTCCTCCGACGAGGAGGAGGAGTCGGAGGCCGAGGCGATGTACGCGATGGGCGTCCCCACCACGTACCAGGTGCGCATCGACCCGGAGGACCCCGCCGCGGACGACCCCTGGGGGGAGATCTTCACCGAGCGGCTCGGGTCGGCGTCGTGGCGCTGGGGCGTCGAGAACCGCGAGTCGCTCTCGTCCTACCGCTCGGACTACGCGGAGATGACGAACGAGGCCATCACCTACCTGTCGCTGGCCCTCATGGGCATCGCCGCCATCACCCTCACCACCGGCCTGCTCGGCGTGCTCAACGTCGGCCTGGTCACCGTGCGCGAGCGCCGCCGCGAGCTGGCCACCTACCGGGCCCTGGGCGCGAGCCGGTTCACCCTGTTCGTGGCCGTGGTCATGGAGTCGGTCGTCGTGTCGCTGGTCGCCGGGATCATCGCCATCGCCGGGTGCTGGGCGGTGCTGGCGGTCGGCGGGGCGGTCCTGGGCTCCTTCGTCCAGCTGCCGGACGACATCCCGCTGAACATCCCCCCGGCCGGGGTACTCGTCGGACTGGGCAGCGCCGCGCTGGTCGGGTTGCTGGCCGGGATCATCCCCGCGATGCGGGCGCTCGGCGCGTCCGTCGTCGCCGGACTCCGGGAATAGGAGACACACGTGAAGAAGTGGATCATCATCGGTGCGGTGCTGGTCGTCCTCGGAGGGCTGGCCGGCACCGGCTATTTCCTGCTGGGCCGCCTGGGAGACCCCTCCGACGAGATGCTCATGGACCCGAGCGCCATGGACGTCGGCGGGGCGCCGGTCGAGGTCGTGATGGGCGAGATCAGCTCCGTGATGGTGCTGGACGCCGTCGTCGAGGCCGAGCCCGGTGAGGCGGTGAAGGCGCGCGGCGGCGGGACCGTCACCCACCTGTGGGTGGCGGACGGCGCCGAGGTCGAGGAGGGCGCGCCGATCGTCAACGTGAGGGTGCAGGCCGAGGCGGCGCCCGAGGACGGCGAGGGGGCCTCCGACGCCCCGGCGGCCACGGAGACCACCCTGTACGCGCCGACCAGCGGCACGGTGTCCGGGCTGGACGACGTCCTCGTCGGCGACGTGCTGGAGCCCGGGGCCGCGGTCGCCGAGGTCGCCCCCGACCGGTTCCGCGCGGTCGCGTCGATCCCCGCCAACGACCTCTACAGGTTCTACGAGGACCCCGAGGACATCATGCTCAAGATCGACAAGGGCCCGCCGGCCGACGTCTGCGAGTTCCTGTCCCTCGGCGCGGACGGCGGCGGTGGAGGCGGCGGCGAGGACGCCGGCGGCGAGACCGGCGAGGAGGGGGCCGGCGGTGGCGGCGGCAGCCGGCTCACCTGCCGTGTCCCCTCCGACCTCCAGGTGTTCGACGGGGTGCAGGGCCAGCTGTCCGTCACCACCGGCGAGGCGGAGAACGTGCTGGTCGTGCCCGTGACCTCCGTGCGCGGCACCTCGGAGGAGGGCGAGGTCGTGGTGGTCGCCGGCGACGGCTCCGAGGAGGTCCGCGAGGTCCGGCTCGGTATGTCCGACGGCTCCCTCGTCGAGGTCACCGAGGGGCTGGGCGTCGGGGACATGATCATGGACCCGGTGCCCCTCGACCCCCGGTTCGACGTCCCCGGCGCCGGGGACGCCGAGGAGGACCTGATGGGCGAGGAGGGCTAGATGTCGGTCCACGTACCGGCCCCGGAGGCCGGATCGGCCCCGCCGGACTCCGCCCCTCTGCTGAGCGTGGAGGGGGTGACCCGGCACTTCACCGTGTCGGGGGACCGCATCGACGTCCTGCACGACTGCACGTTCCAGGTGCGGCGGGGGGAGGTCGTCGCGATCGTCGGGCAGTCCGGCTCGGGCAAGTCCACCCTGCTGAACATCCTGGGGCTCCTCGACAAGCCCAGCGGCGGCTCCTACACGTTCGACGGCGTGGACACCACCGCGCTCGGCGAGGGCCGCAGGTCCTGGCTCCGGGGCGAGGGCATCGGCTTCGTCTTCCAGCAGTTCCACCTTCTGGAGCGGCGCACCGCCCTGGCGAACGTGGCGGTGCCCCTGGTGATCGCCGGGGTCCCCCTGCTGCGCCGCCGCGCCCGTGCACGCGAGCTCCTGGAGTCCGTGGGCCTGGGGCACCGGCTGAACTCCGAGCCGCACCAGCTGTCCGGCGGTGAGCAGCAGCGTGTGGCCCTGGCGCGCGCGCTGAGCCGCGACCCCGGGCTGGTCCTCGCAGACGAGCCCACGGGCGCCCTGGACGCCGCCAGCAGCACCATGATCATGGACCAGCTGCTGGAGCAGGCGAGGATCCGCGACTCGGCCGTGGTCGTGGTGACCCACGACCCCAAGGTGGCCGCTCGGGCGGACCGCGTCGTCGAGCTGGTGGAGGGTCGTACCCGCTGACCGCGCGGGAGCCCGGGCGGGATTCCGCCCGGGCTCCACCGCACACGGTGACGGCCGACATACGAGAAAACACCGGGTGGAATTCCACCCGGTGTTTTCCTCGGTAGCGGGGACAGGATTTGAACCTGCGACCTCTGGGTTATGAGCCCAGCGAGCTACCGAACTGCTCCACCCCGCGTCGTGATCTCTATTTTAGGGCTTGTGACCCCGGGTGGCAAATCGGTTTTCCGTGAGGACGACCGGTGAGATCCCACCCTGTGGCCTTCCGGTTTCCCGTCTGGCCTGTGACCACTCTACCAGGCTTCTCTTCCCGGTCGAGCCACTCAAGCGCGCCCTTTCGAGCGTGTTCCCCGAAATCAACCGAAACGGTAATTCCGAGAAAAGCACCGGACCCGGGATTTCTCCCGGGTCCGGGTCTTGGTAGCGGGGACAGGATTTGAACCTGCGACCTCTGGGTTATGAGCCCAGCGAGCTACCGAACTGCTCCACCCCGCGTCGTTGTGTTCACAGACTAGCGTGCCCCGGCCGATAACCCAAATCAGCGTTCCGGGACGCGGGCGACCGGCGTCCTCCGCGTCCCGCGGGGCCTTCCGCACGAGGACGGGGCGGGACCCGAAGGCCCCGCCCCGCCGGTGCGCCCCCGGGAAGGGGGCGGACCCGGTCCTACTCGTTCATCTGCTCCTCGATGGCTTCCAGGGCCTCGCGCAGGCGGTCGTTCGCCTGCTCGTTCGACTCCTGTGCCTCCTCCCAGGCCTCCACGGCCTCGTTGAGGGCGTCGGTGAGCTCCTGGTCGGAACCACCGCCGCCGCCGGCCTCGTTCTCCTCAGGGGTCTCCTCGGGCGCCTCCTCGGGCGTCTCCTCGGGAGTGCCCTCGGCGCCCTCGAAGAGGTTGCTGAGCGCGTCCGGCAGGTTGCTGCCGATCGCGACCTCCTCACCGAAGCCGACCATGACCTGCTGGAGCAGCGGGAAGGAGGCGCTACCGCCTCCGCCGGCCTGCACGTAGAGGGGCTCCACGTAGAGCAGGCCGCCCGCGAACGGCAGGGTGAGCAGGTTGCCGCGCGTCACCTCGGCGTTGGACTGCTCCAGGGGCAGCAGGACCTCCCGGACGTCGGCGTCCGCGTCGAAGGCGTTCTGCACCTGTCCCGGACCGAAGATCACCGTGCTCCGCGGCAGCTCCAGCAGCTTCAGCTGCCCGTAGTCCTCGGAGCGCGGATCGCTGTCCACCGCCATGAAGGCCGCCAGGTTCTCACGGCCGCGAGGCACGAACGTGCTGGTCAGCGAGAAGCTGGCCTCCTCGGCGCCCGGGTACTGGATCGTCTGCCGGTAGGGCGGCTCCGGGGCCTCGGTACCGCCGGTCGGGTCGTTGGGCACGGCCCAGAAGTCCTGACCGCCGTAGTAGGCCGCGGCGTCCGTGACGTGGTACTCGCGCATGATCTCGCGCTGCACCTTGAACAGGTCGTCCGGGTAGCGGACGTGGTCGATGAGCTCATCGCTCATCTCGTCCCGGCTCGTCACCGTGCCCGGGAAGGAGTCCATCCAGGTCTGGAGGACCGGGTCCTCCTCGTCCCACGCGTACAGGGTGACGGTCCCGTCGTAGGCGTCGACGGTGGCCTTCACCGAGTTCCGGATGTAGTTGACCTCGTTGCCCGGCAGGGCGCCGACCTGCTGCGCCGACCCGTCCGTGAACGTGTCGGTCACCGCCTGGGTGAAGTCGATCCGGTTGGCGTACGGGTAGCCGTCGGAGGTGGTGTAGGCGTCGACGATCCAGACCACCTTGCCGTCGACGACCGCCGGGTAGGGGCGGCTGTCCACGGTGAGGTAGGGGGCGACCTTCTCCACGCGGTCCAGCGGGTCGCGCTCGTAGAGGATGCGCGAGTCGCCGGTGATGGCGCTGTTGAGCAGGATGTTCGGTTCCTGGTACTTGATCGCGTACAGGATCCGGTCGAAGAAGTTGCTCAGCTGGACGCCGCCGCTGCCGTCGTAGCGGTTGTAGGCCTGCGAACCGCTGGGGTCGGCCTCCTCCTCGGTGCCCTCGGTCCCGTCGCCGCCCTCGGCGGGCGGGTCCTCGTTCGTGGGCTCCGGGCTCTCCTGGGCGTCCGCGTCGCCCGGCGCCCGGGCCTCGTCGGGGGCGGGGCTGACCTCGGGATCGACAGCGTCGTCCAGGGTCGGGACGTCCGCGGTGTCCTCCTCCGAGTCGAGGGGGTAGTCGTACTCCTCCTCGGCCTGGACGATGACGTACTCGGCGCCCTCGCGGCCGTAGTAGATCCGCGGCTGGTACTCGCCGGTGACCTCGCTCAGCTCGCCCCGCGGCGGGATGTTGTACTCGGTGAAGACCGGGCGTCCCTCGGCATCGATGTCGCTGCCGGTGGCGGCGACCATGCCGTAGCCGTGGGTGTAGATGAGGTGCCGGTTCAGCCAGTTGTCCTGGTCGTCGGGCGGACCGTCCAGCTCGCGGACGGCCACGATCGTGTCGATCAGGTTGCCCTCGGCGTCCGGGTAGCGGTCGACCTCCAGGACGTCCGGGAACTGGTAGAAGCCGCGGACCTGCTGCATCTGCTGGAAGGTCTGGGAGACCACCGAGGGGTCGGCCAGGCGCACCTTGGTGCCCTGGGACTCCTCGACCAGGTCCTGCGCGCTGAGCTCGGTGGTGGCGTCGTAGGCCTCGACCTCGGCGTCCGCGATGTCGTACGCGTCGCGCGTGTACTCGATGTTGCGCTCGATGTACGGGCTCTCCAGGCGCTGCTCGTTGGGGTTGACCTGGAAGCGCTGGACGATCTCGGGGTAGGCGACGCCGACCAGGACGGCGGACAGCACCAGGAGCCCGAGGCTGGCCATGGGGACCATGGTGTTCTTGAAGTAGATGTTCGCGAAGAACAGCACCGCGCAGATCACCGAGATGACGGTGAGGATCATGAGGGCGGTCTTGACGGCGTTGACGTCGGTGTAGGACGCGCCGAAGGTGTAGCCGCGCTCGGAGAAGACCAGCCCGTAGCGGTCCAGCCAGTAGGAGCCCGCGCGCAGCAGCACGAAGAGCCCCAGGAGCACCGAGAGGTGTACGCGGGCGGCCGGGGTGGCGCGCTGGCCGGTGTCGTTCTGGAGCCGGACCCCGCCGTACAGGTAGTGCACGATCACCGCGGCGATGAACGCCAGGATGACGGCCGCGTACAGGTAGCCGAGCAGGATGCGCAGGAACGGGTAGGTGAACGCGAAGAACGCGACGTCCATCCCGAACTCGGGGTCGTTCACACCGAAGTCGGTGCTGTTCGTGAACTGGAGGTACGCGCGCCAGTCACCGCTGGCGGCGACCCCGGCCAGGAGCGCCAGGGCCCCGACGGCGATCCAGAAGAAGAGCTTGCGGTGCGGGTCGATGGACTGCCGGTAGCGGTCCAGGCCCTGCTGCTCCAGGCTCATCGGCCGGATGCCCGGCCGGGAGCGGTACGCGAAGTAGACGCTGGCGCCGACGATGACGGCCATCACCAGGCCGGCGACGGCGAACAGGAGCACACGGGTCCACAGCTCGGTCAGGAAGACCGAGGTGTAGCCGACGGAGCTGAACCACTTGTAGTCGGTCCAGAAGTTCGCGGCGAGCATCAGCCCCGCGATGATGACGACCACGGTCGCCGCGACTGGCGCGAGCAACCTTGATCGGCGAGGCATACGCGCAGGTGGTGCGCCGGGCGATCGGAAGCTCACGCCTCCCCCTCGTTCTGGCTTGGTAGGTGCGTTGGGTGCGCGTGTGGCGCCTTGTTACTGAAAACTTAAATGGTGGGTGCCGGGTTCCCGAAATCACCCTCACGCGGGTGACAAGGCTGCATCGTTGCTGTATCGGAGTCGCATCCGGGAGGCTCCGTTGCGACCCTACTGTCCGGGAACGGGAGCCGTGGGGTTCCCACATCGGTCACTATGGAAACGTGTCGAACATTCGCGAAGCCGTCATGGACCTCGAACGCCACACCGCCGAGCAGGGCTGGGACCGACCTCTGGGGCTGTACGCCCTGGTGCCGACCGCCGAACTGCTGCGGGCGGAGCCGGCGCTGGCCGATCTGCTGGGGATCGGCTCCCCTGCCGATCCCGACGAGTTGACCCCGGTCGAGCAGGAGCCGCTGCCCGACGACCTCCCCCTGGAGGAGGCGCTGGGGCGCATCCTCTGGCCCGAGGGCGTGGCGGGGTGCGCCCTGGTCATGGAGCGCCTGGTGGTGAAGGGTTCGGACGAGACCCTGGCCGCCGGCGAGGACCCGAGCGCGTCCGGCCGGGAGACCGAGGAGATCCGCATGGTCGCGGGTGTGATGCGGGACGGTTCGCGGCACTGCGCGATGCGCATGCGCAGCCACGACAGCGAGTCCGAGGTGCTCAACGGCGCAGACCTGATCCCGGCGCTGACCTCCGCCCTGGCGCTGACCCTGGACCTGGAGGAGGAGCCGGGCGGGGAATGACCCCGGCCGGTCCGCGAGAGCGCACGGGAGGCCCCCGCCGTGACGGCGGGGGCCTCCCGTGCCTTCTCGTCCGTCGTCCGGCCGTGGAGGGCCGGGGCGCGGGGCGGCTCCGGCCGCGCCCGGCCCTCGGCCCCTACTCGCAGCGGGGGAGGTCGTCGCCGCCGCCGCGGATGGTCTCCAGGGCGTCGACCGCGTCCGTGAGGGTCTCGACGCGCACGACGTCCAGCTCGCCGTAGGCGGCCGACTGCGCGACCTGGGAGCAGCTGTCCGCGGCCACGAAGAAGTACTCGGCGCCGGCGCGCTGGGCGCTGACCATCTTCTGCGGGATGCCGCTGATGCCGCCGACCCGGCCGTCGGAGGTGATGGTTCCGGACCCGGCGACGTCGACGCCTCCGGTGAGGCCCTCCTCGCTGAGCCGGTCCATGATCCCCAGGGCGAACATCATGCCCGCGCTGGGGCCGCCGATGTCGCCGATCGTGATGTCCACGTCCACGGGGAAGTCCATCTGGTCGGAGATGAGCACGCCGACCGCGGCGCCGCCCTCCTCGCCCTCCTCGGTGGGGATCTCCACGTCGACCGTCTCCCCGTCGCGCTCCAGGGTGAGCCCGACCGGTTCTCCGGGCTCCCGGTCACCGACCCGGTCCACGACCGCCGAACTGCCGACGGCCTCCTCGGAGCCGTCGCCGCTCACGGTGGGGACGGCCGTGCCGTCCACGGCGAGGATGACGTCGCCCTCCTCGACCTCCCCGTGCGCGGGCATGCCCTCGACGGTCCCGTTGACCACGGGGACCGCCTCGTACTCCATGCCGAGCTCGTTGAGGGCGGCGGCCGTGGCGCTGGTCTGGGAGTCGTTCATCTGCACGGTCTGGCGCTCGCTGACCTCCTCGGGCGTGCGCCCCGCCGGGAACAGCAGCTCCTCGGGGAGGACGGCCTCGGTGGGCGAGAGCCACGCGGTCACGACGCCGAAGAAGTTGAGCCGGTGCTGGGGCCCGCCCGCGTACTGGACGGTCACCATCGACAGGGAGCCCTCGTGCTCGTAGCTCTCGGCCCCGCCGATCTCGATCACGGGCCCCTCCTCGGTCTCCCCGACCGTGTTCACGGTGAGGCCCGGGGCTGCCACCAGGTAGGGCAGCGGGAGGAGGAGGCTGCCTGCTCCGAGCCCGACGAGAAGGGCGAGAGCGACAACAAGGGTCATGACACGACGAACCATGCGCACAGCTTATTGCCGCCGGAGGGCCCGGTGCGCTCGTCCCCGCCCCGGTCCGTCCGGGCCGGACCCGGGCGCCGCCGGGGCGTGTTCCGCGGACGCCTCCGGCGGGCCCGGCGCCCGCGCCGACCCGGGGCTGCCCGCGGAACACCGCCTACGGCCGGGGCTCGCCCACCCACTCGCCGTCGCCGTCGCCGAAGGCCTGCTGCTTCCAGATGGGCACCTGGGCCTTGAGGTCGTCGATGAGCCTGCGGCAGGCGGCGAAGGCCTCCTGCCGGTGCTCGGCGGCGGCGGCCACGACCACGGCGAGGTCGCCGATCTCCAGGTCGCCCACGCGGTGCGTCGCGGCCATCCGCACGACCGGACGGCCGGGCGCGGACGTGTCCGCCAGGACCTTCTCCATGACGGAGCGCAGCTTGGCCTCCACCGTGGGGTGCGCGGTGTAGGACAGCGCCGCGACGTCACGGCCGTGGTCGTGGTCGCGGACGGTCCCGATGAACACGGCGGTGCCGCCCGCGCGCGGGTCGGACACCGCGGCGAGCACCTCGTCCACCGACAGGGGGGTGTCGCGTACAGACGCCAGAGTGATCTCTTCCACGGTCCGACCGTACCAATCGGGCGTTCCCCCATGTCGCGGCGGGAGTGCGCGTTCCGGGCACGTGTGCGCCCGTACGTGCACCGCCCGCCTCACCCGCCCTTGCGTTTGCGCAGGTGGCGGATGGCGGCGGCTGTGCCTATGGCCGCGGCCGCGGCGCCGGCCGCCCCGGCCGCGGTGATGGTGACCTCCTTGCGGCCCAGGCTGCGCCCCACGAGGGCGTGCTTGCCGCTCCTGGACTCCAGGAGGGCCCTCAGGGCCGCCTCGTTGTCGTGGCCGGGCTTCCAGCCCGCGTCGCGCAGCGCGGCGCAGTCCACCACGCACGGGTAGACGAGGAACTTGAGCTCCCCCTCCGCGGCGGGGGTGATCCTGGCCTGGTGGAGGCGCCGTATCGCTCCGAAGGCCAGGTTGGCGGGCACCTCGAAGTGCTTCATCCCGGCGGCGGCCTCCACGTCCTCCTGGGTGAGGGAGCCCTCGCTCGCCACGGCGACGACGCCGTCGGAGCCCTCCACGCCGTGCAGGGCGCAGAAGGCCAGGGCGTCGGCGAGGTCGTCCTCGTGGCAGAACTGCCAGTGCTGCCTGTGCCCCTTGACGGTGAGCAGGCGGGGGGCGGAGAAGTGGCGGCTGAGCAGGGTGTCGAGCTCGGGGCCGACGAGCGGGGCGGGCCTCACCACGGTGACCGCGAGGCTGGGGTGGGCCCGGCGCGCGCGCTCGGCCAGGGCCTCGATCTCCGCGAAGTCGCCCATCAGCCCGTCGCTGTTGTCGGAGACGCGGGTGGCGTTCTCCGGGAGCGGCACGGGGTTGTCGGCGGCGGCGCCGTAGACCATGGTGCTGGTGACGAGGATGACACGGGGGACCCCCGAGGCGGCCGCGGCGGTGAGGACCGTCTGGGCCGCGCGGATGTTGTGCGCCCGGCGCTGGGCCGGCCTGGTCTCCAGGGAGCGGTCGTCCGCGGTGTGCACGAGCACGTCGACCCCGTCGAGGCGGGACACCAGTCCCGGGTCGCACACGTCGGCGATACGCCATGTCACACCGCGCAGGTCGGCGAACTGATCGTCGATCGCGACGATCTCCCGGGGGGCCGTGGAACCTTCCGGCGTGGCCAGGCGTTGCACGAGGAGCCGGCCCACTCCGGACGCGGCACCGGTGACAGCGACCACCGTGCCCGCTCCTCCGGAACGGCTGTGCTCTGGGCGAACCTGGCTGCTTTCGGTATTCACTCCGGGCGACTCCCAGCTAACGTGACAGTGGAGACCAAACCTAATCCTGCCTGAGGTCTGATGTGAGCGACCTGCCTTTCGGTTTCAGCATGCCGAACGATCCCGATGACGAGTCCGGACGCCGATCTGGCGACTCCGGCTCGGGTGCCGGCAGCGGCCGCCCGGGCGGAGGGGACTCCGGAACGCCGGACGGATTTCCGTTCGGCGACCCGCAGCAGATGGCCAACATGCTGCGCCAGTTCGCCGACATGATGTCGGCACAGCCCAGCCCCGGCCCCGGGGGCGGCGGCAGCACGCCGTCGTCCGGGGTCAACTGGGAGATGGCCAAGGACGTGGCACGGCAGACGGTCGCCCAGGAGGGCGACCCGAGCGTGCCGGTGTCCGACTACGCCAAGGTCGAGGAGGCCCTGCGCCTCGCTGACCTGTGGCTCGACCAGGCTACCGACCTTCCTTCCGGTGTCCAGACCGCCCAGGCCTGGAGCAGGTCGGAGTGGGTCGAGAAGACGATGGAGTCGTGGGTCCAGCTGTGCGACCCGCTGACGAGCAGGACCGTGCACTCCATGGGGCAGAACCTGCCCGAGGAGATGCAGTCCGTGGCCGGCCCGCTGCTGGGCATGATCCAGCAGATGGGCAGCATGATGGTCGGCCGCCAGGCCGGCCAGGCGGTCGGCGAGCTGTCCCGCGAGGTCGTCGGCACCGCCGACATCGGGCTGCCGCTGGCCGGGGAGGGCAACGCCGCGCTCCTGCCGGGCGGGGTCGAGCGCTTCAGCGAGGGCCTGCAGGTCCCCGCCGACGAGGTGCGCCTGTACCTGGCCGCGCGCGAGGCCGCGGTGCACCGCCTCTACGCCCACGTGCCGTGGCTGCGCTCGCACGTGTACCGGCTCGTCAGCGAGTACGCGGACGGGATGTCCTTCGACGTCAGCGGCCTGGAGGACCGGCTCGGTGAGATCGATCTCACCAACCCCGAGGCACTCCAGGAGGTCCTGGGCGGCGCGGGCGGCGAGAGCCTGCTCCAGCCCGAGGACACCCCTCAGCAGAAGGCGGCCCTGGGCCGCCTGGAGACCACCCTGGCCCTCATCGAGGGTTGGGTGGCGACCGTGGTGTCGTCGGCGGTGTCCGGGCGCCTGCCCCAGTCGGACGCGCTCTCCGAGGCCACCCGCCGCCGCCGGGCGACCGGCGGTCCCGCGGAGCACACCTTCGCGGCGCTGGTCGGCCTCGAACTGCGCCCGCGCCGCCTGCGCGAGGCGTCGGCCCTGTGGTCCGCACTGGAGGAGGCGCGCGGGATCGAGGGGCGGGACGCCGTGTGGCAGCACCCCGACCTGATGCCGACCGGCGAGGACCTGGACGACCCGGACGCGTTCGTCAGCGGCGGCGGGGACTTCGGCGGCGCCGACTTCGACATCTCCTCGCTGACGGGCGACGCGCCGGGGGCGGGGCCCGACCGCGGGGGCGCCCCGGAGGCGGACGGCTCCGAGGACGACGGGGACGACGGGGACGACACCCGCGGGAAGGACTCGTAGGTGTCACTGCACGACGACGCCAGGGCGGTGCTGGGCGCGTGGACCGCGCCCGACGCCCGGCAGGAGGAGCTGCGCCGCTCCTACGTGGAGCACCTGGACGGGCACCCGGACGGCATGTGGCGCACCTGTCTGCCCGGCCACGTGACGGCGAGCGCCGCCATCATCTCCGCCGACGGCTCGCGGGTGGTCCTCACCCTGCACCGGATCCACCGGATGTGGTTGCAGACCGGGGGCCACTGCGAGCCGGACGACACGACGCTGGGGGCGGCCGCCCTCCGGGAGGCCGTCGAGGAGTCGGGCCTGCGGGACGTGACGCTCCTCCCCTCCCCGGTCCGGCTGGACCGGCACCGGGTGCCCTGCGGCGGGGGCAG
The DNA here is from genome assembly GCF_040613895.1 of Nocardiopsis sp. NPDC006198. NCBI lineage: Bacteria > Bacillati > Actinomycetota > Actinomycetes > Streptosporangiales > Nocardiopsidaceae > Nocardiopsis > Nocardiopsis sp. NPDC006198. The sequence continues at coordinate 107,156 of NZ_JBEXSY010000014.1, forward strand.
CTTCCACCTGGACGTGCAGTACGCGGCGGTCGCCCCGGCCGATTCCGTGCTGGTGTGCGACCCCGACGAGTCGGCCGACCTGGGATGGTTCCCTGTCGGCGGCCTGCCGGAGCCCACCGACGACTCCGTGCGCGACCTGGTGCGCGCCGCCGCCGGGGCGGTGGCCGCGTACCGCGGCGCCGCGAGGGCCGCGGACGCCTGAGTCGGCGGACATCCGGGGCCGTGCCTGACGGGTCCGTGCCCCGCGGACGCCTGCGTCCGCGGGATCCGGGCGGCGGGGGCCGTGCGACGGGGGCGTCGACCGGACGACGGGCATGACGCGGGTTCCGGGCGCTCCGGGGCCGGGCCGCGGCCCGGCCGGGCCGCGGGGGCTACTCCTCCAGGGCGACCTCGGCGATGCCCAGTTCCTCCACCTCGTCCTCTTCCCCGTCCTCGTCGTGGTCGCAGGCCTCGGTCCGCGAGGCGGCGCTGAACCCCTCCAGGTACCCGCGCGCGCGTTCGGCCCGGGGATAGCGGCGTACCAGGGCCCAGAAGTCCCGTCCGTGGTGGGGGATGGACAGGTGCGCCAGCTCGTGGACGAGGACGTAGTCGACCACCCAGGACGGCATCCCGGCGAGGCGGCGGGAGATGCGGATCGTACGGGTGTCAGGGGTGCACGAGCCCCAGCGCGCGTTCTGGTTGTCGACCCAGCGGACGCTGTCGGGGAGTTCGGCGCCGCCGAGGTAGCGGCGGGCCAGTTCCAGCGCCCGGTCGCGGAGTTCGGTGTCGCCGGGGTGCCGGCGCCCCTCCCGGGCCTCCAGCCGTTGCAGCATGCGACCCACCCAGCGCTTTTCCTCTGCGCGGGAGAACGTCGCGGGCACGAGGACGACCGTGGTGTCCCCGTCCCTGTAGGCCGACACCGTGCGTCGGCGACGAGGACTGCGTCGTACCTCGACTTTGGTGTTCGAGGGCACGAACTTTACGGTAGCCGAGAGGAGAGCTTCCGCACAGATATGACTTGTCCTGTTATGTCATTGATTTCCCACGATCCCCGGAAGGCGGGATCCCACCGGAAATCACGGTCCCGTCGCGCGTTCTGCCCTGACCAGCACGGTCCGGGCTTCGTCCGAGAGCACATCGTCGGGACCCGCGAAGCCCTCCCTTTTCCCGATCGAGATACAAATGAGACCGGGCGGTCGCCCCTCTCGGGGGTCCCGCCCGGCCTCCGACCGGCTCCGTGATCACCACGGGACGCTCAGCGCCCCGTCATCCCGCCGTACCGCCGCGGGTCAACACAGGCGTGACCACGCGAGATCCATGAGTGCCTGTTCGGCACGGCGCTCCTCCCGCTGGCGGGCGCGCATCACGCGGGCCGTGAGCCTTCTGCTCTGCATCTCACGGGTCTCGACGTCGCTCTGTTCGGCAAGGCGCAGGAGTTCCATCAACATCATCTGTCTTCGTCCTTCGGGAGTTCTCGGGGTTGCGGGTGGAGTTCGGGCGAGGCCTCAGGCCGCGACCGGGGCGGGGTTCTTCCGGGGGCGGCCCCTCGGGCGCTTGCGCGCCACGACCTGACCGGAGACGAGCAGCTGCCCGCCCCACACACCCCACGGCTCACGCCGCTCCAGGGCGTCCGTCAGGCACTGCTCCCTCACGGGACAGGCGCCGCAGACGGCCTTCGCGGCCTCGACGTCGGCGGGCGCCTCGGCGAAGAACAGGTCGGGCTCGAGGCGGCAGGGAACTTCGGTGTCGCCCATCCAGGGCGTCTCCAGGACCGACGCAAGCATCGGTGCCCTCCAAGATCTTTGATCGTTTCGTACAACGCGGTCGGTGATGGTCACCGGAACCGGTCCGGTGAGGGACCTGGACTTGCGATGCCGCCGTCCTCTTCCCTCGTCCCTGGGGGACGGGGATCGGACGGAGATACAAAGAAAGCCGCGGCCCCTGTGTCGGGGTCCGCGGCCACGGTCGAAACTCTCGGCCCGTGTAGCTCTAGGCCGGAATCCTCCGTGGACACTCCCCCGATGCGCCATAGAGGCGCCGGGTAGCTTCAGCGTGTTCCGTCATGCGCTTGCCTCGATCAAGGGCGAGCTCAGGGTTGGCGGGCACACCACTGCCGTTGCCGACACCGGTCGGGACGACCGGGGACACCATCGACAGGTCGCGGGACGTGAAGGTCCCCCACCCGTCGCGGTGGTCCTTGGCGCCGTGACCGGCACCGGTGGTGATGAACTCGCCGAATCCGGCGAGGACGCCCGCGTGACCGCTCTCGGCGGTGCCCAGGACAGTCGTCAGGGACTGCTGACGGGACGACACGGCGAAGCCAGCGATGAATCCGGTGGTCTGCGTGGAGTTCGTCATTTGATGGGGCACCTCCTTCTGAGTCGGGCGGCAGGGTCTTCCACCTGCGCCTGGCGCGGTCATTGCGACGGAGTACAGACTATGGGGTGCCCAGCGAAGACGGCAACCTATTTTTGACCAGGGAAAACGTCCGCATCCGGCCACGGGGGGCGGGGAATTGCGCGGGGCCCGGGAGCGTTACCGGACGGCCCCGCGGGGCCGTTCCCCGAGGGGTCCGGGAGACGGCGCGGGCCCCGCCCCCGGTCGGGAGCGGGGCCCGCGCAGGGCGGTTCCGCGGTGTCAGGAACCCGGAAGCGCGTCGGACCCGCCCTCGGCGTCCACGACGCGGATCAGCCCCTCCTGGACGACGGAGCAGACGAGCCGGCCGTCGCGCGTGTACACGAGCCCCCGGGCGAGGCCCCGGGCGCCCTGCGCGCTCGGGGCCTCCTGCGCGTAGAGCAGCCACTCGTCGGCGCGGAAGGGCCGGTGGAACCACATCGCGTGGTCGAGGCTGGCCATGGAGATGCCCGCGAACGAGCGGCCGTGCCTGAGCAGGACCGTGTCCAGCAGGGTCATGTCCGAGGCGTAGGTCATCAGGCACACCTGGGTGAGGCGGTCGTCGGGCAGCTTGCCGTCCACCTTGAGCCACACCGGGTTGGTGGCGGTCCGCAGCCGCGGGTCGCGTTCGGCCTCGAAGGACAGCGGACCCACCGGGCGCAGTTCGATGGGGTGCCAGCGCACGAACCCCGGCACCTTGCCGAAGGCGGCCTGCAGGCGCTCGCGCGCGCTCGGGAGGTCCTCCGGCGGCGGCACGTCGGGCATCGGGATCTGGTGGTCGAGCCCGGGCTCCTCCTTGTGGAAGGAGGCCGACAGGGTGAATATCGGCTTTCCGTGCTGGACGGCCACCACCCTGCGCGTGGTGAACGAGCGGCCGTCGCGGACCCGGTCCACCTCGTAGACGATCGGCACCTCGGGGTCCCCGGGGCGTATGAAGTACGCGTGGAGGGAGTGCACGTGGCGCTCCGTGGGAACGGTGCGTCCCGCCGCGACCAGCGCCTGGCCCGCGACCAGTCCGCCGAAGACGCGCTGCGGTCCCTCCGCGGGGCTGCTCCCCCGGAAGATGTTCACCTCGATCTGCTCCAGGTCGAGGACGGCCAGCAGACCCTCCAGGGACTGGCCCCGCGTCTGCTCGTCGGCGCTCTCAGTCATCCGCTGCTTCCTCCCCGTTGTCACCGGCCGGGTCGCCCATGACGTCCGCCGGCTCCGCGCCCGAGACCAGCGCGAGTACCGCCTCACCGTAGCGATCGAGCTTGACGGCGCCCACCCCGGACACGGCGGAGAGCTGGGAGACGCTCGTGGGCTCCTGCTCGGCGATGGCCTGGAGGGTGGCGTCGGTGAAGACGACGTAGGCGGGGACCTTCTGCTCCTGCGCGTTGGCGCGGCGCCAGTCGCGCAACCGCTCCAGCAGGGCCTCGTCGTAGCTGGACGGGCAGTCGAGGCAGCGCCCCAGCTTGCGCTCGGCGGTCTCCCCCAGGGCGTTCCCGCACACGCGGCAGCGGGCCACGCCGCCCTTGCGGCGTTCGGCGCGCCTGGCGGACGTGGACGGCGAGGCGGGCCGGAGCCCGTTCAGGAACCGGGAGGGCTTGCGGCTCTTGCGCCCGCCGGGCGAGCGCGCCAGCGACCAGGACATCGCCAGGTGCTCGCGGGCGCGGGTGACCCCCACGTAGAACAGGCGGCGCTCCTCCTCCACCTGCTCGTCGGTCTCCGCGTAGATGATCGGCATCATGCCCTCGGTGAGGCCGACCAGGAAGACGGCGTCCCACTCCAGGCCCTTGGCCGAGTGCAGGGAGGCGAGGGTGACGCCCTCGAAGCCGGGCGCGTGCTCGGTGGCCATGCGCACCTCCAGCTCGTCCACGAGGTCGGCCATGGTGACCGCGCGGCCGTCGGGGGCGGGCTTGGCGGCCATGTCCTCCGCGAGCTGGGCGAGCGCCGCGAGCGACTCCCAGCGCTCGCGGGCCTGGCGGCCCTCGGGGGCCTGGTCGGTCAGCCCGAGTTGTCCGAGCAGCTGCCGGACCGTGTGCACCAGGGGCTCGGGGGCCTCCCCCGCGGCCTCGTGCCGGGCGCCGCGCAGGGTGTGCACGGCCTGCTTGATCTCGGGCCGCTCGAAGAACCGCTTGGTGCCGCGCACCGTGAACGGCACGCCCTCGTCGGCCAGCGCCTGCTCGTAGGCGGCCGACTGCGAGTTGGTGCGCACCAGGATCGCGATCTCGCCGGCGGGCGTCCCGTTCTCCAGGAGGACGCTGATCTTGCGGGCGACCCCGGTGGCCTCGGCGGGCTCGTCCTCGTACTCCTGGTACATGGGGTCGGGCCCGTCGGGCCGCTGCGCCTGCAGGGTCAGGTGGCCGGCCGAGGTGGTGCCGCGGGCCTGGGCGATGACGTGGTTGGCGACCCGCACCACCTGGGGCGTGGAGCGGTAGTCGCGGACCAGCCGGACCACGGTGGCGTGGGGGTAGCGCGCGGCGAACCCGGTGAGGTAGCCCGGGGTGGCGCCCGCGAACGAGTAGATGGTCTGGCTCGGGTCGCCGACCACGCACAGGTCGTCGCGGTCGCCCAGCCAGGCGTCGAGGAGGAGCTTCTGGAGCGGGTTGACGTCCTGGAACTCGTCGACGACGAAGTAGCGGTACTGGTCCCGCACGCGCTGGGCGATGGCCGGGTACTCGTTGATCATCCCGGCGGTGAGCTCGAGCATGGACTCGAAGTCGAGCAGGTTGCGCTCGCGGCACAGCGCCTCGTAGGCCTCGAAGACCCGGGCGATCTCGCCGGGGGGCATGGGGGCCTGGCGGCTCGTCTTGGCGACCGTCTTCTCGTAGTCGGTGGGCCGCACCTGGGTGACCTTGGCCCACTCGATCTCGCTGGCCAGGTCGCGCAGCCCGGTGCGGTCGGGCTGCACGCCCACGGAGTTGGCGGCGCGGGCGACCGCCTGGAGCTTGCTCTCGATCAGGGTGGGCTTCTCGCCGCCGATGACCTGCGGCCAGAAGAACGACAGCTGCCTCAGTGCGGCGGCGTGGAAGGTGCGGGCCTGCACGCGGGGGGCTCCGAGCCCGCGCAGCCGCCCGCGCATCTCACCGGCGGCGCGTGCGGTGAAGGTGACCGCGAGCACCTGCTGCTCGGAGACCACCCCGCTGGAGACCGCGTGGGCGATCCGGTGGGTGATGGCCCTGGTCTTCCCTGTTCCGGCGCCGGCCAGGATGCACACGGGGCCGCGCAGCGCACGCGCCGCCTCGGTCTGCTCCGGGTCCAGTCCCTCCAGGACGCGGTCGGGGTCCATGGTGCTCCTGCTGTGGTCGGGGCGGCTGTTCGGGTGCGGGGACGGGGATGATGTCCGGGGGCACAGTCTCTCAAGTATCGGTTGTGGCGGCGAGCGGATCGGCACTCTGCCCCGATCGAGCGGAATGACACATTCCAGAACCAGTTGGGCCTGTGAGGCGTCCCACGTTGTGTCGCACGGTCGCGGGAAGCGGGCCGGACCACTCGGTGTTGAGATGTTGGACCGGACGAAATACCAGCGATCGTAGACAGAAGGACGTGAGCGAGATGACGAGTACGGCGACCGAACAGTTCACGATGTACACCACCCCCTGGTGCGGGTACTGCAAGCGGCTCAAGAGCCAGCTCTCCCGCGAGGGGATCACCGGCGGTGAGGTGAACATCGAGGAGCACCCGGAGGCCGCCGACCTCGTCATGAAGGTCAACGGCGGCAACCAGACGGTGCCGACGCTGGTCTTCAGCGACGGGTCGGCGATGACGAACCCGTCGCTCGCTCAGGTGAAGAAGAAGCTGGCCGAGCTGTCGTAGGACGGTACGCGTGCCGCGGTCGCACCCCGGGGTGTGACCGCGTTCCGTGTCATGGGCCCCGATCGTGACCGACGACGGGACTCCTCCGACGGCGCTCGGGCGCTACCAGGGCTCGGACGAGGACGACGGGGAGTGTTGAGTTGGGGGACGACATGAGGTCTCATGACATAGCGGTCGCCGACACGGTGGACACCGGCGTGGTGCGCCGCACCCCGAACGGGTGGCGCGTGGGCAGCGGACAGGAGGTGCCCGACCTGGTGAGCGCGATGGTCCTCGCGGACCTGCTGACCGGTGAGTCGGGGACCGGCCGCCCGCGGTCGCAGGCGCCCGGCCGGGCCCCCGAGGGGGCCTCCGAGGTCGAGCGGCTGCGGCACACCATCGCGCAGCTGGAGCACGCGCTGCACTCGCGCGTGGTCGTGGAGCAGGCGATCGGGGTCCTGGCGGAGCGGCACACGATGGCGCCGCGGGAGGCGTTCGAGCGGCTGCGCTCGTCCGCCCGCTCGCGGGGACGGAAGGTGGCCGACCTGGCACGGGACGTGGTGGAGAGCAGCACGAGCCCTCTCACCTCGCTCCCCGACGAGTTGAACACCTCCCCCGGCTCCGGCTGAGGGGTCGGGGGTGTCCGGCGGCCGGAGGCGGCGGCGGTGCGCGGCGCCCCCGCGCGCGAAGGCGCGCGGGGTGCGTGCGCGACCGCCCCGCCCCGACGGCCGCGTCGCGTGACCGGCCGGCCCGGCCCCGGGGTCCCGGCCTCCCCTCCAGGGTAGGCGCCGCCCACGGGAGGCGCAGGCCCCTCCGCCCGCCTGTGGACGGCCGCCCCGCCGAGGCCGTGGAGCTGTACTCAGGCAAGGCCCCTGCGCCCGCCTGCGCACGGCCGGGCGCGCCGGTCACCAGCCCCCGGGCAGCTCCGCCCCGTACCAGTGCTCGATGAGGGTGCGGGCGATCGACACCCTGCCGGGCAGCAGGACCTCACCGGTGCGCACCGCCTCGGCCAGCTCGGAGCGGGTGAACCAGCGGGTGACGGCGATCTCGTCGTCGGTGCGCTCGGTCTCCCCGACGGCCCGCGCGGTGTAGCCCATCATCAGGCTCCGGGGGAAGGGCCACGGCTGCGAGGAGAGGTAGCGCGGCCGTTCGACCACCACGCCCGCCTCCTCGGCCACCTCCCGGACGACGGCCTGCTCCAGCGACTCCCCCGCGTCCACGAACCCGGCCAGCACGGAGAAGCGCCGGGCGTCCCAGTGGGGGTTGTTGCCGAGCAGCACCTCCTCGTCGCCGTCCCGGTCCCGGTGCACGAGCATGATCACCGCGGGGTCCATCCGGGGGTACTGCTCGGTGCCCTCCTCCTCGCACACGCGCACGTGGCCGGACGCGGCCGGGGTGGTGCGTGCCCCGCAGCGGGGGCAGAAGCGGTGGGTGGCGTTCCAGTTGGCGAGGGCGACGGCGCGGGTCAGGAGGCCCGTGTCGCGGTCGTCGAGGACCGCGCCGACCTCGCGCAGGGACGCCGGCTCCGCGACGGGGGTGGCGAGCAGCTCCCGCGGGGAGCACACGGCGAAGTAGGCGCGGTCGCCCTCGGCGCCGAGCAGGTAGCGCTCGCCCTCGGGCGCGTCGCGGGTGCCGGTGAGCACGAGTTCGCGGGTGTCCCCGGTGGTGACCAGCGCGCGGGACTGCCTGGCCATGAGCGCCTGCCAGCCGTGGCTGCCCGGGTCTCCGCCCTCCAGCACCAGGACCTGGGAGTCCGGGTCCGCCCACGCCTTGGCCAGCCACTCCTCGTCCACGCGCCTGTGTCCGGCGGCGTCGACGGTGGAGCGGGACAGTGAGGGGATCGCGTCGGCGTCCATGGGTCCTTCCAGGGGTCGGGGAGGGCCGTCCGCACGACCCCCGTATACAGGGGTAACACCCCGGGGGGCTCCGTGCATGCCCGTTCCCGGAACACACGCGGTGGCCGCGTGTGTTCCGGGGCGCGGAGGTGACCTCAGGCCCGGTTCGCGGAGCCCAGTTCCTCCCACAGGTGGGCGATGCTCTCCGCGCCCTTGAGGAGGAGGGGGATCTCCACCTTCTCGTTCGGGGCGTGGATGCGGTCCTCGTCCAGGCCGACGGCGACGAACACCAGGGGCGCGTCGAGGATGTCGGCGATGTCGGCCTCGGGGCCGCTGCCGCCCTCGCGGGTGAACAGCACCTGCGTGCCGAAGGCCCGCTCCATGGCCGAGCGCGCCGCCTTGAGCGCGGCGGAGGACAGGTCCGAGGCGCAGGCGCGGACGCCGGGGCCGCCGAACTCCAGTTCGGCCCGCAGCCCGGCGGGGGTGTTGGCCTCCACGTACGCGCGCACGCGGTCCTGGACGTGCAGCGGCTCCTGGCCCGGCACGAGCCGGAAGCTGACCTTGGCGTGCGCCGAGCGCGGCACGATGGTCTTGCCGCCCGCGCCGGTGTGCCCTCCCCACATGCCGTTGATCTCGGCGGTCGGCCGCAGCCAGATCCGCTCCAGGGTGCTGTAGCCCTTCTCCCCCCAGGTGGCGGTGGACGCGGCGGTCTCCAGCCACTCCCCCTCGTCGAAGGGCAGCCTGGCGATGAGGGCCCGCTCCTCCGGATCCGCCTCGACGACCCCGTCGTAGAACCCGGGGACCGCGACGCGGCCGTCGTCGTCGTGGAGGCCGGACAGCAGGTCGCTCATGGCCTTGAGGGGGTTGGGGACCGCCCCTCCGAAGGAGCCGCTGTGCAGGTCGCGGGCCGGGCCGTACAGGTTGATCCCGACGTCGGTGACGCCGCGCATGCCCACGCACATGGACGGGGTGTCGGCGGCCCACATGGTGGTGTCGGAGATGACGGCGACGTCGCAGGAGAGGCGGTCGCGGTTGGCTTTCATCAGGTCGGCGAAGTGGACCGAGCCGGACTCCTCCTCGCCCTCCACCAGCAGCTTGACGGTGACCGGCGGCGCGTCGGCCCCGCTGGCCGCCAGGGCGGCGCTCACGCCGAGGGCGTGGAAGAGCACCTGGCCCTTGTCGTCGGAGGCTCCGCGCGCGAACAGGGAGGTGCCGCGCAGGGTCGGGGTGAACGGGTCGGTGTCCCACTCCTCCACCGGATCGACGGGCTGGACGTCGTGGTGCCCGTAGACGAGCACGGTGGGGGCGCCGGGGTCGGCCGCGGGCCACTCCGCGAACACGGCGGGCAGGCCGGGGGTCTCCCACACCTCGACGGTGGGGAAGCCGGTCGCGGCGAGGTGGTCGGCGAGCCACCGCGCGGACCGCCGCACGTCGTCGTGGTGCGCCGGGTCCGCCGAGATCGAGGGGATCGCCAGCCACTCCCCGAGCGAGGCGAGGAACTCGTCCCTGTGGGCCTCGATGTGGGCGCGCGCGTCCATCTGCCCGTCCTTTCCTAGACGTCCTTGTCGTGAACGAGCCTAGAACCTGGACGAACCGGTCACGCCCGCCCCCGGCGGCACGGTGCGCCCGGGCGGGGGCCGGCCCCGGTCGCGCCCGCCCCCGGCGGGCGGACAGGCGCAACCGGCGCGCGGGGCCGGACGGCCCTGCGGTCCCCGCGCCCCGGTTCAGCTGCCCGTGGCCTCGCGCCAGGCGTCGAGGTACTCGGGGAGGCGGGCGTCGATGTCGTCCCAGTCGGGCTCGAAGACCTCCACGCCCTCCATCAGCTCCTCCAGCGCCTCGGCGTCCTCGCCCTCGGAGGCGACGTCGGTGCGGGCCGGGAAGCCGCCCGCGACGGGGGCCACCCTCTGCTGGGCGTCCTCGGTCAGCAGGAAGTCGATGAGGGCGCGGCCGTTGTCGGCGTTGGGGGCGCCCTCCATGAGCCCCGCGGTGTAGGGCAGGGCGAAGGTGGTGGGTTCGCCGCCCTCCCTCGACGGGAACCAGATCCCGAGGTTGGGCATGGTGCGGGACTGCGCGTAGTTCATCTGGACGTCGCCGTTGGCGACGAGGAGCTCCCCCTTGTCGACCTTCGGGCCGAGCGCCCCGGTCGAGGAGGAGGGGCCGACGTTGTTGGCCTGGAGCTCGCCGAGGTAGTCCATGGCGGGCTCCAGCCCCCCGAAGTCGTGCATCGCCTGGATCACGACCGCGGTGCCGTCCCCCGCGACGCCGGGCGTGGAGTACTGGAGGCGGCCCTCGAACTCGGGTGCGAGGAGGTCCTCCCAGGTGGTCGGCGGCTCGGACAGCTCCTTCGTGTTGTACACGAACGCGAAGTAGTTGTTGACGACGGCGGTCCACTTGCCGTCGGGGTCCTTCACGTCGACGTTCTCGGCGCCCTCGGGCTCGTACGGCTGGAGGAGGCCGAGGCCGTCGGCCTGCTGGATGAAGGGCGGCAGGGTGATCATGACGTCGGCCTGGGTGTTGGTGCTCTCGCGGTCGGCGCGCTGGACCATCTCCCCCGAGCCGCCCTCGACGTACTGGACGGTGAGGCCGGTCTCCTCCTCGAACTCGGCGAAGAGCTGGTCGAGCCACCCCGTGCCCTCCTCGTCGCGCAGGCCGTCGGCGGAGTAGACGGTGACGGTGTCGGCCGCGGCCTCGGTGGGGGCGCAGGCGGCCAGTGCGGCGGCGAGGGCGAGGGCGGACGCGGTGGCGGCGGCCGTCCGGATGCGTGTGGTCATGGCGGTGCCTCTCGGTTCGGTCGGAGCTGGAGGGACGGAAGGGGATGACGGGCCGGGGCGGCGGGGTCGGCGCCGCGCCGGGTCAGCGGAACGACGCCCGGGTGCGGACCCGGGACAGCAGGAGGAGGACGACCAGGGTGGTGGCCATCAGGACGAGGGCGGAGGCCGCGCCGGAGAAGAGGGCCCCCCGGTCGGTGGCGGCGAAGATCCGCACGGGCAGCGGCATCCAGTCCGGCGGGTAGAGCATCATGGTCGCGCTCAGCTCGCCCATGGACAGGGCGAAGCACAGGCCCGCGGCGGCGCCGAGCGCGGGCAGCAGCAGCGGCAGTCGGACCTGGAGCAGGACCCGTGCGGGCTTGGCGCCGAGGGAGGCCGCGACCTGGGAGTACACCGGGTCGAGGCGGTCGAGCGCCGCGGAGACCGACTGGTAGGCGAAGGCGGTGACCAGCACCGTGTGCGCGATGACCACGATGGCCTGGGTGCCGTTGAGCAGGATCGGCGGACGGCTGAACGCCACCAGGAGCGCCAGGCCCACCACGACCGTCGGGACCGCCACGGGCAGCATGAAGAGCGCGTCCAGGACGGCGCGGCCCCGCCGTCGCAGGGAGGTCGCGACCAGGGCCGCCCAGGTCCCGGCGGTGAGGGCCAGGAGGCTGGCCACGGCGGCGGTGACGGCGCTGACCCGCAGCGCCTCCAGGGTCCCGCCGCGGGTGACGCCCGCGAAGTTGTCGAGGGTGGGGCCGGAGGGCAGGACGCCGCTCCAGCTGGTGGAGAAGGCCGCGGCGGCGATCACGCCCAGCGGCAGCAGGAACAGCGGCAGCACCAGGGCGGCGAAGAGCCCCCACACCGTCCAGCGGGCGAAGCGGTCATGCACGAGCACGGCGGCCTCCGTCGGAGCTCAGGCGGGCGGTGGCCGCCCGGTAGACGAGGTAGAGGGAGACCGACAGGGCCGCGTTGACCGTGGCGACGACGCAGGCCGTCGTGTAGTCGGACCGGAGGATCGCCGCCTGGTACACGAGCATGGGCAGGGTGACGACGTCCTTCGCCCCCGTGAACAGGACGATCGCGAACTCGTTGAGGCACAGCACCAGGACGAGCGCCCCGCCGGCGACCAGGGCGGGCCGGGCCTCGGGCAGGATCACCTCGCGCACCACCCGCAGGGGCCTGGCGCCCAGGGACGAGGCGACCTCCAGCTGCGCGGTGTCCAGCTGGCCGAACGCGGCGAGCAGGGGCCGCATGACGAAGGGCGTGAAGTAGGTGATCTCGGCGAGGATCACGCCCCAGGGCGTGGCGAGGAACCGGAAGGGCCCGCTCTCCGCGCCGGTCAGGTCGGTCCACATCCCGTTGGCCATGCCCACGGTGCCGTAGACGAACAGGAGCGCCAGGGTGATGAGGAAGGACGGGAAGGAGAGGTAGGTGTCGATGAACCGGGCGGTGGCGCCGCTGCCGGGGAAGGGCACGAACGCCACGACGAGGGCGAGCAGGAACCCGAGCACCAGGCAGCCCGCCGTGGAGGTGACCGCCACGAACACGGTGGTGCCCAGCGCCGACCGGAACGACTCGGAGCCCAGGACGTCGGCGTGGTGGGCGAGCGTGAGCCCGCCGCCGGGAGCGGCGACGGACTCCGCCGCGACCAGGGCGAGCGGGTAGAGGAAGACCGCCGCGAGCAGTGCCACCGGGGGCACCGCCCACACCCACACGGGGAGCCGTCGCGGGGCGCGCCCCGGTACGGGGTCCGCCGGGGGCTCCGGGGCGTGTGCCGCGGGTGGCGCGTCCGCCGTCGGGGCCGGGTACGCGGTCACGACGCCTCCTCCGGGGTGAGCAGGACCGCGTCCCGCCGGGTGAAGCCGAGGGTGACCGTGCTCCCGGGCTCGGGCGGGGCGGGGGTCTCCCTCAGCTCCGCCGTGACCGGGTGGCCGCCCACGAGCGCGGTGACCCTGTGGGTGGAGCCGCGCCACTGGACGTCGGAGACCACCCCCTCCAGGGTGTGCTCGGCCTCTCCCAGGGCGACCCGGTGCGGACGCAGGCACACCCGGAGGTCGTCGCCGTCCGAGGCGCCCGGGGGCAGGTCGGCGGGATCGGCGTCGAGGACGGCGCCGAGGCAGTGCACGCGGCCCCCGGTCAGGCGGGCGGGCAGCAGGTTGGCCCCGCCGACGAACCGGGCGGTGAAGGCGGCCCGGGGACGCCCGTACAGTTCGCGGGGCGTTCCGTGCTCGCGCAGGCGTGCGCGGTCCAGCACGGCGACCCGGTCGGCGAGGGTCAGCGCCTCGCTCTGGTCGTGGGTGACGTAGAGGACCGTGACGTCGGGCAGTTCGCGGTGCAGCCGGGCGAGTTCGGCGAGCATGTCCGAGCGCAGCTGCGCGTCCAGGGCGGACAGGGGCTCGTCCAGGAGCAGCACGCGGGGGCGGATGGCCAGGGCCCGGGAGATGGCCACGCGCTGCTGCTGCCCGCCGGACAGCTCGCGGGGGTGGCGGCGTGCGTAGTCGGCCATCCCGGTCATGCCGAGGGCCTCCTCGACGCGCCCGGCGACCTCCCGGCGGGGCACGCCCTGGGCGCGCAGGCCGAAGGCGACGTTCTGGTCGACGCGCATGTGCGGGAAGAGCGCGTAGCTCTGCACCACCATGCCGACCCCGCGGGCGTACGGCGGCAGGTCGGTGATGTCGCGCCCCCCGATCAGGACGCGCCCGGAGGCGGGCCGGACGAACCCGGCCACGGCTCGCAGGGCCGTGGTCTTGCCCGAGCCGGAGGGGCCGAGCAGGGCGGTGAACCCGCCGGGGTCGACGGTCAGGTCCAGGTCGTCGAGGACCACGGTGTCCCCGTAGGCGACGCTGACGTGGTCGAAGCGGATGCCCACGGCTCAGCCCTCCCGGTCCGCGAGGAGCGCGGGCAGGTCGGCGACGCCGTCCAGGACGTGGGTGGCCCCGGCGTCGAGGAGCGTGTCCGCGTCGTGGGCTCCCGTGCGGACGCCGGCGACGACCGAGGCCCCGGCCCGCAGCCCGCTGCGGATGTCGGAGGCGGTGTCGCCGACGACGGCGACGGCGGCCACCGAGCCGACGCCCGCGCGCAGGGCGGCGGTGAGCACCATGTCGGGGTGGGGCCGTCCCCGCCCGCCCGCGTCGGCGGGGCAGAGGGTGAGGTCGGCGATGTCCTCCCATCCCAGGGCCCGGAGGATCCTGTCCTGGGTGTCACGGGCGAAGCCCGTGGTCAGTGCGGTGGTGCGGCCTTCGGCGCGGAGGCGGCGCAGGGTGTCCTCGGCCCCGGGCAGGGGCGCGCAGAGGCCCTGGTCGACGAGCCGGGCGTAGGCGCGCTCGAAGGCCCGGTTGGCCTCCTGGGCGCGCTCCTCGTCACCGCCCGTGAGGTGGCGGAAGACCGAGATCTTGGATTCGCCCATGGTGGCGCGCACGTGCTCGGCGGCCTCGGCGGTGTGCTCGGGCAGCGCGACGGCGAAGGCCCGCTCCACGAGCCCGTCGTCGGCGACGGTGGTCCCCGCCATGTCGAGGACGACGAGTTCCACGGGCGTGCGGGTTGCGGCTGTACGGTTCACGGTCACCAGTCCAGTTCGTCGGCGGTCGTCTCGGCGATGGCGGGCGAGCAGGTCATGCCGCGCCCGCCGGGCCCGGTGACCAGCCAGGCGTCGGGCCCGACGGAGGCGCGGTGCACGACCCGGGAGGGGTCGGTGCACTGGGCGTAGACGCCCGCCCAGCGGCGGCGGAACGGGGGCAGCGGGCGGCCGAGGAGGCGGCCGGCGACCTCCGCGAGGTGTTCGTAGGGGTCCTCCTCCGTGTCGAAGGAGAACGGGGCGTCGTACTCGTGGGTGTCGCCCACGGTCAGGGAGCCGTCGGCGCGCTGGACCATCAGGAGCTGCATGCGGTGGCGGTCGGCGACGGCCGCCTGGGGCTGGCCGGCGTTGAGCGCGTCCAGGGCGGGCCCCCGGTAGGCCGGGTAGTAGCGGAAGCTGTCGCCGTCGGCGACGGAGGTGGTGAGGGTCTCGCCCAGTGGCGCGGTCTGGGCCATCTGGAGGCGGACGCGGCGGACCGGCAGGTCGGGGGCGAGTTCGCGGACGAGTCCGCCGAGCCAGGCGCCGGTGCACAGGACCACGGCGTCGCCGCGGTGGATCCGGCCGCGGTCGTCGCGGACGGCGCCGGGGCCCGCGAGGTCGCGGACCTCGCACCCGGTGACGAGCGTGTAGCGGCCGCTGCGGGCGAGTTCCCCCTGGAGGGCGGCCTGGGCGGTGCGGGGCTCCACCTGGGCGTCGCTGCGGCACCAGAGGGCGCCGAGGACGTCGCCGCGCAGGGCGGGGTTGACCTCCCGGACCCGGGCGGCGTCGAGGAGCCGGTAGCCGCGCTCCTCCGCGTCGGGGGCCCCGGCCGCGGCCTCGGCGACGGCCAGCTCCTGCTCCGTGGTGGCGACCGTGAGGGAGCCGGAGGGGCGGAACCCCAGGCCGGGAACCCGTTCGGCGATCTCCTCCCACAGGACGCGTGCGCGGCGCGCGGACTCCAGTTCGGCGCCGGGAGCGCGTCCGCCGACCCAGACCAGGCCGAAGTTGCGGACGGAGGCTCCCCGGGCGGCCTCCTCGCGTTCGAGGTGGACGACCTCGTGTCCCCGGGAGACGGCCTGCCAGGCGTGCATGGTGCCGAGTACTCCGGCACCGACGATGATCACTCTCATGGTTCGAGGTTCGGGGGCGCGGATGGAGCGCACCGAGCGCGGTGGGGACCTCCCGGTGAACCGCGGTCGAACTATGGACTAGACCCGTTATCTTACCGTGACAAAAAAGGACCCTGTCGACGCCGGACGAGCGGGTCGGTGCGGGCGGTGCGGGCCGGGGCGCGCGGTCCCGGCGAGGTCGGCGCAGCGGACCGGCCGCCCCGCAGAGCACGGCTCAGGAGTCCCGGCCGTCCCCGGACAGGCGGGTGGTGAAGCTGAAGCGGTCGCCCCGGTACAGCGAGCGCACACGCTCGAAGGGCCGCCCCTCCCCGTCGCGCGACACCCGGTGGATGAGCAGCATCGGCAGCGCCGGGGGGGTTCCCACCAGGAGCGCCTCACGCGGTGCCGCCAGCACCGTCTCCAACCGCTCGTCCGCGTCGGCGAACGCGATGCCCAGCCTCTCCCGCAGGTAGCCGTAGAACGTCGAGTCCGGATCGAACTCGACGTCCAGGCGGGGGGCGCGGGACACCGCGATGTAGGTGGACTCCAGGCCCACCCGCTCGTCGTCGGCCAGCAGCACCCGCTCCATGTGCCAGACCGGTTCGCCGACCGCCAGGCGGAGCTCCTCCGCGAGCCGGGGCGGGCACGGCCAGCTGCGCAGGTCGATCAGGGACCGCCCCGGCCTCCGGCCCTGGCGGCGCACGCCCTCGGTGTAGCTGGCCAGGGACAGCGGCTGCTCCAGCTTGGGGCCCGCGGCCACGGTGCCGCGCCCGAGACGGCGCAGCCTGCCCTCCAGCAGCAGGTCGCGCAGGGCCTGCCGGACCGTCTCCCGGGCCGCGCCGAAGCGCTCGGCCAGCTCCCGCTCGGTGGGCAGCGCCTGCCCCTCGGCCAGCTCGGACACCAGCTCCGTCAGCAGTATCCGCACCGCGTAGTACTTGGGGACCCGCCCGTGCTCGGGCACGCCCGCGCGCACCGGTGCACTGCTGTCCTGGGGGATTCCTGGGCTCGACACGCGGGACATTGTCCCGCACGCCGGTGAACGCCCCGGCAACGCCGGGGGACGTTCACGGACGTACCCGCACCGGGCCCCGGGGCCCGGAAGGCAAGGGGCGGGCGCGCCGGGCCCCGGGCGCGCGGCGCACCGGCGCCCCCGGCGGCGGAGGGGCGCGGACCGGCGGCGGAACCTTTCCGGGCGCGGGAGACTCAGAGGAGCACGGGGCGGGAAGCGCCCGCCCCACGACGAGAGGACGCACGTGAGCACCACCCCCGCCGAGGCGACCGCCGTGAGGTTCAGCCACCTCTTCGACGCCCTCGACTCCGACCACGACAGCTCCGTGACCTGGGCGGACTACGAGCGCCTGGTCGAACGCTACATCGAGGGCTACGGCCTGGACCGGCAGGAGCGCAAGGCCCAGGCCGTCCACGCGTCCTACCAGATGCTCTGGTTGGAGCTGCTGCGCCACTCGGGCGCCGACGCCGCGCGCCTGGACCGGGAGCGGTTCGTCCGGGCCATGCACGCCGCCGCCGAGGACCGGAGCCGGTTCAACATGACGGAGGGCGTGGCCGAGGCCGTCTTCGACCTCCTCGACACCGACGGCGACGACCGCGTCAGCGCTGCCGAGTTCCTCCACTACGCGAAGGTCCTCGGGGCGGAGGCGGCGGACGCCGCGGACCGGTTCGCCGTCCTCGACCCCAACGGTGACGGGTTCATCAACCGCGAGGAGTTCGTCCTGTCGTCCCGCGAGTACCTCTTCGGCGACGACACGCGCTCGCCGGGCGGGTTCGTCTTCGGCGTGGTCTGAGGACCGCCGCGGCCCCGGACCGGGCGCGGGGCGCCGCCGCCCGGTCCTCCCCCGCACGCGGGGGCCGGCCGCCGTTCACGGTGCGCGGTACCGAACGGTTCGGTCCTCCCGCCCCCAGGGGCCGCCGGCCCGCCGAACCGGAGCTGCGCGCCCGGATCCGCGGGGGCCGGCCGCCCCGGTGTCAGCCCGGTTCGGGGACGGCGGAGATCAGCGCCGCCAGGCCGTCGGCGTCGAGCAGGTCGGCGGGGCGCACCGTCCTCCCCGCGAGCACGTAGTGGAACGCGGCCCGCACCTCCTCCGGTCCCACCCCCGCCAGGTCGGCCCAGGCCAGCCGGTAGGCGGCCAGCTGCACGCCCACGGCGCGGCGCTCCGCGTCGTTGCCGGGCGGGCGCCCCGTCTTCCAGTCCACCACGTCGTAGCGGCCCGAGCCGGGGTCGTGGAACACCGCGTCCATGCGCCCGCGGATGAGCCGGTCGCCGATCACCGTCTCGAACGGCACCTCCACCTCGACGGGAACGCGGGACCCCCACTCGCTCTCCTCGAAGCGGCGCTGGAGCTCGGCCAGGTCCTCGTCCTCCCCCGCGGTCTCGTCCGCCGCGCCCGGCAGCTCGTCCAGCAGGGTCGCCCGCTGCCCGAACCTCTGCTCCAGCCACGCGTGGAAGGCCGTCCCGCGCCTGGTGTGCGGTGCGGGCGGGCGCGGCAGCGGGCGGCGGATCTGCCGCGCCAGCGCCGAGGGGTCCCTGGCCAGCCACACCATGGACGACACCGACAGGTGGTCGGGCAGTTCCACCTGCACGGGACCGCCGCCCGGCCCAGCGCCCTCGGCGCGGCGGTGCGCCAGCAGCAGCTCGGTGTCGCGCTCCCACCCGTGGAGGCGGCGGCGCAGACCCGCGGGCGGCTCCTGCCCCCCGGGACCGGCCTCCCCGGCGAGCAGGCGCGCGCGGGCGCGTTCGACCAGGGCCGCCCCCTCCCGGATCTCCGCGCGGCGGTCGGCGGCCCCGGCTGCGGGCCCGTCCCCGCCCGGGGGGTCGCCCTCCTCCGGCGGCCACACGGCGGAGCTCTCCTCGTCGTCGTGGGGGTTGGTCTCGTCCTCCCCCGGCGGCGGGGCCCACCCGACGACGGTCCCGGCGCCGTTCTCGCACGCCTCCCGGACCTCCTCCAGGAACACCGACGGCCCGCGCGGGGTGGACCCGGTGCGGCCCCACCAGTGGCCGGTGCACACCAGGGCGAACGAGGCGCGGGTGACGGCGACGTAGGCCAGGCGGCGCTCCTCCATGAGGTGGCGGTCGTGCTCGGCCCGGCGGAAGTCGGCGATGGCCTCCTTGTCGACCCCGGCGAGCCGGGGCAGGCTGTCGCGGTCGCCGCGCAGCGGGTAGGGCAGCAGGTGGTCGGCGCGCGCCCAGGCGAGGGGGTCGCGGGCCTTGGCCGGGAACAGCGGGGACCCCTTGCCGGCGCTGATCCCCGGCACGACCACGACCGGCCACTGCAGGCCCTTGGCGCCGTGCATGGTCATGAGCTTGACGCTGTCGGAGCCGCCGACCCGCTCCCCGGGCGCGAGCCCGCTCTCGTTCTCCTCGGCGGCGTTGAGGTAGCCGAGGAAGCTGCCCAGGGTGGGGTCCTCGCTGTTGCCGACGAAGCGGACGGCGTGGTCCACGAACGCGTCCAGGTCGGCGCGCGCCGACAGCGGGTCGCGGCCGGTGCGGGAGCCCACCTCGATGTCCAGGCCGAGCATCCGCTCGACCTCGGTGACCAGGTCGGGGACCGGCTGGCCGACGAGCTTGCGCAGGCCCCGCAGCTCCTCGGCCAGGCGTCCCAGGCGCTCGTAGGCCGTGTCGGAGTAGTTCTCGGCGGCGCCGGGGTCGTCCACGGCGTCCACGAGGCTGCCGCTCCCGGCGGTCAGGTCCAGGACGGTGCGGCGCAGGAGGTCGTCGTCCGCCCCCGGCCCGTCCTCGCCCGGGTCGGGCGAGGTCACGTCGCGCCGGGTGTGGCGGGCCAGCTCGGTGGCGCGGGCGCCCAGCGCGGCCAGGTCCCGGGGGCCCAGGCGCCAGCGCGGGCCGGTGAGCAGACGGGCGAGCTCGTTCCCGGCGGAGGCGTCGTGGACCACGCGCAGGGTGGCGATGATGTCGCGGACCTCGGGCACCATCATGAGCCCGCCCAGTCCGACGACCTCCACCGGGATGCCGCGCGCCTCCAGCGCCTCGCGCAGCGGCGGGAACTGGGACCGCTTGCGGCACAGCACCGCGACGTCGCCGGGGCCGATGCCGCCGTCCTCGGCCACGCCCGACTCGCCCTCGGGCCAGGGCAGGGAGTCGGGGGCGGTCCGGGCTCCGCCGGGCTGGTCGGGATCGGCGTGGACCAGGCGGTGCACCTGGTCGGCGATCCAGGCGGCCTCCTCGGTCTCGGTGGGGAACAGCGCCGTCAGTGCGGTTCCCCGGCCGCGCCGGGCGGGTCCGGGGTGCAGGACGGGGACGTCGCGGGCCTCGGCGCGCAGCTCCTCGGAGACGCGCTCGGCCACCCGCAGGACGCGCTCGCCGTTGCGGAAGCTGGTGGACAGGCGGCGCACGGACGCCGGCCGGCCGGGGGCCGCCGGGAAGTCGGTGGGGAACCGGGTGAGGTTGGCGGCGATGGCGCCGCGCCAGCCGTAGATGGACTGGCAGGGGTCGCCGACCGCCGTCACCGGGTGTCCGTCGCCGAAGAGGGAGCGCAGCAGGACCAGCTGGGCGTGGCTGGTGTCCTGGTACTCGTCGAGGAGGACCACCCGGTACCTTCCGCGCTCGATGAGCCCGACCTCGGGGTGGTGCTCCGCGATGCGGGCGGCCAGCGCCATCTGGTCGCCGAAGTCCATGGCCTCGCGCGCGTGCTTGGCGTGGTTGTAGCGGTCCACCAGCGGCAGGAGCTGTTCGCGCCGGCGCTGGGCGGCGACCAGGTCCCGGGTCTCCTTGGTGGCCTTGCGGGTCATGCCGTCCACGCCCGCCTGGATCCACCGGCCGATGCCGCGCACCCGGTCGGTGGTGGTGAGGTGGTCGGCGATCTCGCCGGACAGGTGCAGGACCCGCTGGGTGACGGTGTCCGCCCCCACGGTCACCAGGTCCATGGGCCCGTCGTACTCTCCGACGACCCTGGCGGCGATCTGCCAGGACTGGCCCTCGCTGAGCAGCCTGGACGTGGGTTCGACGGCCTCGCGCAGGGCGTGGTCGGAGACGATGCGCCCGGCGTACGCGTTGTAGGTGGACACGGTGGGCTCGCCGTCGAGCAGCTCCTCGGGGAACTGCTCGGTGGCGCGCAGCTGCTCCAGCCTCCTGCGCACCCGCTCCGCCAGCTCCGCGGTGGCCTTGCGGGTGAAGGTCAGGCCGAGGATCTGCTCGGGCCGCACGTGGCCGTTGGCGACCAGCCACACCACGCGCGAGGCCATGGTCTCGCTCTTGCCCGACCCGGCGCCGGCGATCACCACGCCCGGTTCCAGCGGCGCGGAGATGACCTGCGACTGCTCCGCGGTGGGCTCGGGCTGTCCGAGGAGGCGGGAGAGTTCGGCGGGGCCGAGGCGGGGAGGGGGCGGGGGGTCGGGCGGGGTCGCGGGGGAAAGGGGATGGGGTTCAGACATGTCGGCCCTCGTCCTGCACCGGGCAGCAGGCGCGCACGGCGCACGCGTTGCAGCCCTTGTTGCGAATGGCGGTGAACCGCGAGCCGCCCATGCCGCCGGCGACGTCGAACACCAGGTCCTGGGCCCAACGGGGGTCGGGGTCCTCCCCGAGCGGCGGCTGCGGCTGTTCACGCGCCTTGTTGGTCAGCGCGGCCCCGCCCACCTGGACGAGCGAGGCCCCGCCGGGCTCGGCCAGGCCGAGCTCGGCGAACGCGCCCTTGAGCACGGCCATCTGGTAGACGCCGAGCTGGGGGTGGCGTGCCAGGTCCTCGGCCTTGGTCCGGCCGGTCTTGATGTCCACGACCACGGCGCGGCCCCGGCCGTCGCGTTCGAGGCGGTCCACGCGGCCGGTGATCTCGATGCCGCCGACCTCGACCTTGAACCCCTCCTCGGTGACCACCAGCTCGCGGTCGTTGGACGCGTCCCAGGAGATGAGCTTGCGGACCATCTCGTCGGCGCGCTCGCGCTGCTGGGCCGCCTGCCAGGGGCCGCCGAAGTCCAGGTCGGCCCAGATCTCGTCCATCCGCCCGCTGATCTCGTCGGCGCCGCTGCCCTGGGCGACCAGGACGGCGACGGCGTGCACGACGGTGCCCAGCGCGGACGCGGAGTCGCCGGAGGAGGCCCCGGCTGCGCGTTCGAGGAGCCAGCGCAGCTGGCAGTCGGTGAAGCTCTCCACCTGCGACGGCGAGACGCGGATCGTGTCGTCCTCCCCGGCCAGGGGCCGGTCGTCGCTGAAGGGGGTGAGCGCGTACCACTCCGACGGGTCGGCCCCGCGCACCCCCTCCTCGGCGAGGCGGGCCAGGTGGTCGGCGGCGGCCGTCCGGAGGGGGTCGGGCGCGGAGGGGTCGGTGACCACGGAGCGCAGGTCGGCGACGAGCGCGGGCAGGGACAGCCAGCGGCGGCCCGTGCCGACGGGCTCGGGTTCGCCCAGGCCCATCTCGTTGAGGAAGCGGGAGGGGCGCTCGTCGGCCCCCTCCCCGTCCACGGCGGTCACGACGAGGGTCCGGCGGGCTCGGGTGAGGGCCACGTAGAACAGGCGGCGCTCCTCGTCCATGAGCTTGGAGGCCATGGCGGCGCCCGAGGAGTCGGCGGCGTGCACCTCGGCGTCGACCAGCTCCTCCACGCCGAGCAGGGATCCGCGCAGGCGCAGGTCGGGCCAGGCGCCCTCCTGGACGCCGGCGACCACGACCAGGCCCCACTCCAGCCCCTTGGAGCGGTGGGCGGTGAGGATGCGCACGGCCTCGCCCTCGGGGGCGCGTTCGGCCAGGCTGTCCCCGGGGATCTCCTGCGCGGCGAGGTCCTCCAGGAAGCCGGCGGGGCTGCCGGGGGGCAGCCGGTCGCAGTAGCGGGCGGCGCTCTCGAACAGGGCCACCACGGCGTCGAGGTCCCGGTCGGCCGCCGCGCCGCGGCGGCCTCCGGCCAGGCTCGCGCGGAGCAGCCGTTCGGCGAGCCCGCTGTCACGCCACAGCTCCCAGAGGACCTGTTCGGCGTCGGACCCCTTGGCGGTCAGCTCGCGCACGGTCCTCAGGGCCCGGGCCACGCGCTCGGCCGGCGCGGCGATGTCGGGGTCGACCAGGGCGAGGTCGGCGGGGTCGCGCAGGACGTCCACGAGCAGGCGCGCGGCGGGCCGGTAGGACCCGTCGCCCTCGTGCGCGCGGTCCAGGTCCAGGCGGCGCAGCGCCCGGACGAGCCTGCGCAGCCGCACGGTGTCGGCCTCGCCGAAGGGGCCGGTGAGGAGCTCGCGGGCGGAGTCGTCGTCGAGCAGGTCCGGGGACAGGCCGTAGCGGATGAGGGCGAGGAGGGGCCGCACGAGCGGTTCCGCGGCCACGGGGAGGTCGTCGGCGCCGACCGCGACGGGGACCGACGCGGCGGTCAGCGCGCGCCGCAGGACGGGCAGCTGGCGGGTGGAGGAGCGCACGAGCACGGCCATGTCCGACCAGGGGACGCCGTCCACCAGGTGGGCGCGGCGGAGGGTGTCGGCGATGACGGCCGCCTCCTGGGTCGGGCTCTCGGCGGCCATCACGCGGACCTCGCCGTCGGGCACGCCGGGCGCCGGGACCAGGTTCCGGTGCTCGTTGACGTGGCCGCGCGCGGACGCGACCGCCGGCAGGCGCCGGGTCAGGGCGCGGGAGGCGGCCAGCAGTGCGGCCCCGCCGCGGCGGGAGGTGCGCAGGGCCACCACGGGCGCCTCGGCCCGCCCGGCGGTCCTGAAGCGGCGCGGGAAGTCGAGGATGTTGTGGACCTCGGCGCCCCGGAAGGCGTAGACGGACTGGTCCGGGTCGCCGACCGCGACGAGGTCGCGGCCGTCCCCCGCCAGGGCCCGCAGGAGCGCCTCCTGGGCGGGGTCGGTGTCCTGGTACTCGTCCACGAACACCACCTCGCGGGCGGAGCGCTCGCGTTCCTGGATCGCGGGGTCGGAGAGCATGTTCGCGGCGACCCTGACCAGTTCGGCGTAGTTGAGGGTGGGCACGGGCGCGATGTCGAACCGGCCCGTGTAGCGGTCGAGGAAGCCCGCGGCGGCCACCCAGTCGTCGCGTCCGCGCTCACGTCCGAGGCGTTCCAGCTCGGCGGGGCCCAGGCCCCGCTCCTGCGCGCGCATGAGGAAGTCGCGCAGCTCCTCGGCGAACCCCCGCGTCTCCAGCGCGGGGCGCAGGCGCTCCGGCCACTCCGCCGCTCCGTCCCCCGCCTCCCCCGCCAGCAGCTCGCGGACCTCCATCAGCTGCTCGGGGCCGGACAGCAGGCGCGGCGGCAGGTCGCCCACGCGCTGGAACTCGCGCCGGATCAGCGCGTAGGCGTAGCTGTGGAAGGTCAGGGCCAGCGGTTCGCGGGTGGTGCGGCGCAGCCGCGCGGTGATGCGCTCCCTCAGCTCCTGGGCGGCCTTGCGGCTGAAGGTGAGCACGAGGATGCGCGAGGGGTCGACGCCGCGGTTGTCGATGCGGTCGACGACGGCCTCGACGATCGTGGTGGTCTTGCCCGTCCCCGGCCCGGCCAGGACCAGGAGGGGGCCGCCCGCGTGGTCGACCACGCGCTGCTGGTTCTCGTCCAGCACCGGCGGCGGCTGCACCTGGTTGGCGCGCCGCACGAGTCGGTACGGGGATGTGTTCACACCACCAGTTCACCAGAAGACGGCGACCTTCTCGGACGCCTCCCGGGCTTCCAACCAGCTCCTCAGGCCCCGGAAGCCCCGTCCCAGCGGGCTTTGCGCATGTCCACCCGGTCGCTTCCCGGGCGCATGGGCGTGCTCTCCGCCGCATAGTGGGAAAGCGCACGTACCTCGTGGCCGGACGCCGGGCGCCCGTCCGAGCGCACCACCCGCCACCAGGGCACCCCGCCGCCCCACGCGGACATGACCGAGCCGACCTGGCGGGGGCCGCCCCGCCCGACGTGCTCGGCGATGTCGCCGTAGGCCATCACCCGTCCCGGCGGGATCCGCTCGACCAGCGCGAGGACGTCCTCCGCGTAGTCGTCCGGCCCGCCCTCCTCGTCCGTGAACACCCGCGCAGCCTATCGAGCGCGCGCGGGGGCCGCCCCGCGCCCTCGCGGGTACGGCCCCCGCGCCCCCGGCGGCCCGGCCGGCGGGTCAGGTCGGGATCTCGTTGACGTGCGCGCTCCAGGCCAGGTCGGGGTCGCGCTTGCGGGCCCGGTCGGCCTGCGCCAGGCCGAAGGCCCCGAGCAGGGCGATACCGCCGCCGATGACCCACGCCGACCAGGCGGCCGCGGGCAGGTGGGTGAAGCCCAGGAGCCAGGGCATCGCGAACACCAGCACGCCGATCGCGAGGACCCCCAGCTCGCTCGACAGGGCGCCCGGGCGGGTGAGGGAGAACGTGGCGGCCACGACGACGCCCAGTCCGAGGACGAACATCGCTCCCCCGCTGAACCCGTACATCCCGTGCCAGAGCCAGCTCACCCCCAGGGCCAGACCGGCGGCGACCGCCACCCAGTCGGCCCTGCGTCCCTTCTCTCGCATAACGCCACCTCCCAGCAGCAGGGCCGCCCCGGAGATCGGCCGACGGCCTCTGGGTTCTTGTACCCACTCCCTGCCGGGGAACGCGAACGGCGCCGGGAGGGGTTCCCGGCGCCGTTCGGAAGGGGTCCCCCGGCCGCTAGTAGGCGGGCAGGCTGGGGTCGACCTGGTTGATCCAGGCCAGGACGCCGCCGCCGACGTGCACCGCGTCGGAGAACCCGGCGGCGTGCACCGCCGCGAGGGCCTCGGCCGAGCGCACGCCCGACTTGCAGTGCAGGACGATGCGCTTGTCCTGCGGCAGCCTCTCGAACGCCTTCCCGTTGAGGAACTCGCCCTTGGGGATGAGCGTCGCGCCCGGGATGCTGACGATCTCGTACTCGTTCTTCTCGCGGACGTCCACGAGGAAGACGTCCCCGGGCTTGTTGTCCAGGAGCTCCTTGAGCTCGGGCGCGGTGATCGTCGAACCGGCGGCGGCCTCGGTGGCCTCCTCCGACACGGCGCCGCAGAACGCCTCGTAGTCGATCAGCTCGGTGACGGGCTCGGTGTCGGGGTCCTTGCGGACCTTGACCTCGCGCCAGGTCATCTCCAGGGCGTCGAAGATGAGCAGGCGGCCCACCAGCGGGTCGCCGATGCCGGTGATCAGCTTGATGGCCTCGTTGACCATGACGGAGCCGATGGAGGCGCAGAGCACGCCGAGGACGCCGCCCTCGGCGCAGGACGGCACCATGCCGGGCGGCGGGGGCTCGGGGTACAGGTCGCGGTACTGGGGACCGTACTCGTTCCAGAAGACGCTGACCTGGCCGTCGAACCGGTAGATGGAACCCCACACGTACGGCTTGTTCAGCAGTACGGCGGCGTCGTTGACCAGGTAGCGGGTCGCGAAGTTGTCGGTCCCGTCCAGGATCAGGTCGTAGGGGGCGAAGATCTCCAACGCGTTGTCCGACTCCAGGCGGTCCTGGTGCAGGACGACCTCGACGTTGGGGTTCACCTCCTTGATGCTGTCCCGGGCGGACTCGGCCTTGGGGCGGCCGACGTCACTCTGCCCGTGGATGACCTGGCGCTGGAGGTTGGACTCGTCCACGACGTCGAAGTCGATGATGCCGAGCGTGCCCACGCCCGCGGCGGCCAGGTAGAGCAGCGCCGGGGAGCCCAGGCCGCCCGCGCCGACGACCAGCACCTTGGCGTTCTTCAGGCGCTTCTGCCCGTCCATGCCCACGTCGGGGATGATCAGGTGGCGCGAGTAGCGGCGCACCTCGTCCACGGTCAGCTCGTCAGCTGGTTCCACCAGCGGCGGCAGCGACACGGTGACTCCTCATGTCTGTTCAGGGTGCTTCGGACCGCCCGTACCGGACCGGGGAGGGTGCGGGGGCGAAGCGTGCTTGCACTTATACCCAACCTAACGGGTGGGGTTTTCCATTCCCACCGCGGGGAGGCGTGGGACACGACACCCGCGCGCCCGTTCCTTCCAGCACCAACGAACGCGTCCCGGCGGTTCATTCCGCGCGGCCCCGTGTGCCGCGCGGACCGGCGGGTAGTGTCGCCTGTACGTTCAGCGACGACGTGGGGAGCACCCCGTGACTTCAGAGAACAGTTCCGCCGACAGGCGTCCGGCCTCCGGCGCCACCGGGGAGCAGGGGGCCGAGGCGCCCGGGGCCGAGACGCCCGGGGTCGAGGTGCCCGAGGCCGACGCGGCCGAGCAGCGCGCGCCCGCGGGCGACGACGACGGCCGCTGGGACGCCCCCTCCGAGGAGAGCTTCGACCAGGCCGACGAGGGCGACGTGGTGGAGCAGTCCCTGGAGGTCGGCGACGAGGAGGAGCGGCGGTGAGACCGCGCCGGCCCGCCCGCGCCGCGGTTCCGGCGTCCGGCTGCCGTGCCGGCCCGCCGACGGGGAGGGGCTCCCGTGCCCCGATCGCCCCTTCCGTCCCCTTCTCCCCGCCCGCACGGAAGCTACGCGGGAGTAGGATGGGGCGAAAGCTGTGACGGCGCGCCGGTGACCGGCCGCGCCCGGCAGCACTAGCCACGCAGATGTTCGGACATGGCGCGCATCTGCCATGCCGAGTTCGGAGGGTGTGGGTGTGACAGCTCCTTCAGACGCCCGCGCCCGGGGCACCCGCTTGCCCCGGGTCAGGCGGCGCCGCCAACTCCTGTCCGCGGCACAGGAGATCTTCGTCGCCCGCGGCTACCACGCGGCGGCGATGGACGAGATCGCCGACCGCGCGGGTGTCAGCAAGCCAGTGCTCTACCAGCACTTTCCGGGGAAGCTGGAGCTCTACCTCGCCCTGCTCGAAGAGCACTCCGAGGCGCTGGTCGAGAAGCAGCGCGAAGCCCTGGAGAGCACGGACGACAACCGGCAGAGGGTCGCCGCCAGCTTCCAGGCCTACTTCGACTTCGTGGCGGGGGACGGCGAGGCCTTCCGGCTGGTGTTCGAGTCCGACCTGCGCAACCTTCCGGCGGTGCGGGAGAAGACCGAGCAGACCTTCCAGCGCTGCGCCGAGCTCATCGGCGCGGTGATCCGGCAGGACACCAGCATCTCCGACGAGGAGGCGCACCTGCTGAGCATCGGCCTGGTCGGCATGGCCGAGACCAGCGCCCGGTACTGGCTCAACAACCACGGGGCCGTCCCCAAGGACGCCGCCGAGCAGCTCGTCGCCCGGCTGGCCTGGCGGGGCATAAGCGGCTGGGACCTCCAGCGCAGGGCCGACGAGCAGGACGCCTAGAACGCTCGGCGCGCTCCCCGGGACCCGCGCCGCGGGAGGCCCCCGCGGACGCCGCGCCCGCCGGAGCGCGAGGACCCCCGGGCGCACTGCGCGCCCGGGGGTCCCGCGTTGTGGCGGAACCGATCGTCCCGGCGGCATTGTCCCCCCTCACGGCGAATCCCTCCCCCCCTTTTTCGCAAGAAATTCACCAAGAAAAGGCAATCCCCTCGCCCGACGTCTGACAAGCGGTTCGATTCCCGTTCGCCGGGTATCGCCGGAATGAGAAGTAAATGGCTTCTCTTCGCGGAGTCCGCCCGGGCCGAATTCGGCACGCCGGCGGAGTGAGCGATTTGGGGGTGAAGACGTTATGGACATGGGTCAGGGCCTGACGACGGCCTGGCAGGCGGTGGCGGGTTTCGTACCGCTGCTGATCGGCTTCCTCGTGATCCTGGTTCTGGGCTGGTTCATCGCCTGGCTGGTGGGCAAGGGGGTCGCGAAGGGCCTGCACGGCGTCGGACTGGACCGCGCACTGCACCGCGGGGGTGTGGGCGAGTACTTCGAGCGGAGCCGCTGGACCGCCAGCGAGCTGTGCGGAAAGATCATCTACTACGTCGGACTGCTGTTCGTGTTCACTCTCGCGTTCAACGTCTTCGGTCCGAACCCGATCAGCACGCTGCTCAGCGACGTCATCTCCTGGATCCCGCGCGGCATCGTGGCCCTGGTGATCGTCGTGGTCGCCGCCATGATCGCCAAGGCGGTCCGCGACATCGTCTCGGGCGCGCTGGGCGGCCTGTCCTACGGCCGGTTCATCGCCAACGTGGCGGGGGTGTTCATCCTGGCCCTCGGTGTCATCGCGGCGCTGAACCAGATGGGCGTCGCCGTGAGCGTGACCATGCCGGTCCTGATCGCCGTCCTGGCGACGATCGGCGGCATCCTCGTCGTCGGCGTCGGCGGCGGCATGATCGAGCCGATGCGCTCGCGCTGGTCCCGCTGGCTCGACGTGGCCGAGCGCGAGACCGGCCGCCTCAACAAGGACGAGAGCTACCGGGCCGGCAGGGAGGCCGCGATGAGCGGTCCCACCGAGCGCAGGGAGGGCGCCACGGCCTCGGGCCAGGCGCCGTCCGCCTCCACCCGGCCCGGACCGGGAGGCGGGCCCGCCTCGTGACGGAAAGGTCCGCGGATCCCTGAGACCGCGGACAGCAGAGGAGGGCGGGGCCACCAGGCCCCGCCCTCGCCGTGTGCGCCGCGCCCTTGCGGGGCGGCCCTCAGAGGAACTCGGAGTCGCGCAGCTCCAGGCGCGACAGGTGCTCGATCCTCCGGAAGGCGAGGACGACGGAGGCGATGATCGGCAGGAAAGCCAGCCAGAAGGCGAGGTTCCCCGGCCCGGTGAAGAACATCGACACCAGTGCGACGACGATGATCAGTGCGAACAGCGCGAAGTCGACGCGGTCCTGTTGGATCAGGACGCCGACCGGTGGGCGCGCAGCCCCATGTCGACCGCTCCTCATTCGCATTCCTTTCTCGCGGCTCTGCGGGCCGCTCCGCCAGTTACGGCGTCCGCCGGTCCGCTCCCGAACCGACATAACACCGCGAATCCCACGTTGCATTCCGCAGTGCCCCGGTCCGACCACGATGCGCCGGGCCGCTTATCGGCCGCCCGGAGCGGCCTACGCCTTTCAGCGTACGCCCGGCGCGGGTTTTTCGCCGGAGAACCGGAACGGCAGGTGCCCACGGGGAACCTCGCGTCGTGGGTCACACCCGCCTGCGGACGTCACCAACCTAGCGGACGAAACCACGGTCCTTGGCCAGTCGGCAGATCGCGAGAATGCGGAGGGTCTCCCAGTCGTATTCGACCGCCTCCGAGTCCCAGCCCCTTTCGAGGCACCCGTCGAGGAAGCCGTGGAGGTAGGTGCCGAGGGTGCGGGCGTTGATCCCGCTCCCCGAGGAGGTGATGCCCTCGCACACCTGTGCGGCGTGCTGGTCCAGCTCAGAGCACATCCAGGGATCGATCGGGCCGTCCAGCGGGCCGATCTTGTGGAAGTCACGGGTGAGTCCGGCCAGCGGATGGCGCACGGAGGTCCCACGGGGCATGGAAGTACCTACTCGCGTGGTCAGGAGACGGGAGACTTCAACGAGTTTACGTGTCCCCACCAACGAATCGTCACGAAAGTGTTGGATATTACCCCCGCTTGACCAAGGGAGCCCCTGGTACGGGTCAAGTGTCCGTGGTGTCCCCGGTCCGGCGCGGCCCGTGTCAGGCGGACAGGCCCATGGCGTCGAGGCGCGCCTTGTGGCGGTCGGTGAGGGAGGCGAACATCCGGCTCACGGCGGCCAGGTCGCCGAGCGCGGTGGCGCCGGCGGAGCCCTGGGGGTCCTCGGCCAGGAGCGCGGCCAACCGGGGGCGGGCCACAGCCACGTGCTGCGCCTGGCTGAGCGCCTCGCCGACCAGCCGGCGGGCCCACAGGGAGAGCCGCCCGGCCAGCCTGGGGTCCTCCGCCACGGCGGCGCGCACCGCCCCGGAGACGAACTCGGCGCGCCCGGTCTCGGCCAGGACCCCCTCGACCAGGGCCGCGGTCTCCTCGTCCGCCAGCGCCGCGACCTTGCGGTAGAAGTCACCCGCGATGCCGTCGCCGACGTAGGTCTTGACGAGGCTCTCCAGCCAGCTCTGCGCCTCGGTGCGCTCGTGCCAGGCGTCCAGCGGCGCCACGAACGGCTCCATGGCCTCCTCGGGGACGACCCCCAGCTCCTCCAGGCGGTCCCGGAGCGTCTGGTAGTGCGCCTGCTCGGCGGCGGCCAGGGCCGCCAGCTGGCCCTTGCCCCGCAGCGACGGGGCGAGTCCGGCGTCGTCCGCGAGACGGAAGAAGGAACCGAGCTCCGCGTAGGCGAGCAGCCCGAGCAGGTCGATCACGCCGGGGTCGGCAGAGGGGCCTTTGGTCATGCCCGCCAGGGTATCGCCCGGCCGCGGGGGCGCGGCACGGGGGACCGCGGGGACTAAACGGGCCGCCGGCACGGTTGCACACGCTGGGAGCGGGTACGGTCCCAGCCGTCCACAGCCGGAGTGAACTGCTATGTCCACCCGGCGCGTCACCAGCTAGACTCTGCGTGATGACCGGCGTGTGCGGTCGACCCGAGACTCTCCTCACACACGCGGGGACGCTCCCACGCCTCGGCGCCGCGCAGGCGGCGCCCACCCGGGCGCGGACCCGCACCACCGACGTGGTCGCCGAGACCGCGCCAGGAAACCACGAACCACGGATGCTCCCCGTCCACGCGGGGACGGTCCGCGATCCGCGGAGGGGGTCCCCCCGCACCGCACGGATCACGCAGGCAGCGCCACCGCGCCGTAACGGCCGCGGTGAGCCGCGCCCATCGCGGCGGCCACGAGCCGACCGCGACCGCACCCCGCCGCGGCCACGCCACGTTGCGGCCCGCCAAGATGGAGGCTTGAGCCCTGAGCACCACAGATGACACGACCAAACCCAAGACGACCTTCCGCGACCTGGGAGTGAGCACCGAACTCGCCGACGCCCTGGAGGCGGAGGGGATCTCGGAGCCCTTCCCGATCCAGGAGCTCGCCCTGCCGATCGCGCTGCACGGCAGCGACATCATCGGCCAGGCCCGCACCGGTACCGGCAAGACCCTGGCCTTCGGCCTCCCGCTGCTCCAGCGGGCGCAGCAGGCCCCCGGCTCCTCCAAGCGCCCCCGCGCGCTCGTGGTGGTCCCGACCCGTGAGCTGGCCATCCAGGTCGCGGCCGACCTGACCACCGCCGCCAAGCGCAGCGGCGGCCGCGTGCTGACCGTCTACGGCGGCCGTTCCTACGAGCCGCAGGTCAACGGGCTCAAGGAGGGCACCGACGTCGTCGTCGGCACCCCGGGCCGGCTGCTCGACCTGGAGAACCAGAAGCACCTGCGCCTGGACGAGGTGTCCGCGGTGGTCCTGGACGAGGCCGACAAGATGCTCGACCTCGGCTTCCTCCCCGACATCGAGCGCATCCTGACCAGGATCCCCGCCGAGCGCCAGGTGATGCTCTTCTCGGCCACCATGCCGAGCGAGATCGTCTCCCTGTCCCGCAAGTACCTGCGCCGGCCGACGCACGTCCGCGCGGGCGACGACAACGAGATCGACGGCTCCGCGATCACCGGACGGATCACGCAGCACGCGCTGCGGACCCACCAGATGGACAAGATCGAGATGCTCGCCCGCCTGGTCCAGGCGGAGGACCACGGCCAGAGCATGGTGTTCTGCCAGACCAAACGCGCCTGCGACCGCGTGGCCACCGAGCTCAAGACGCGCGGGTTCGCCGTCGCGGCCGTCCACGGCGACCTGGGGCAGAGCCAGCGCGAGCGGGCCCTGCGGGCCTTCCGCAACGGCAAGATCAACATCCTGGTCGCCACCGACGTGGCCGCCCGCGGGCTCGACGTGGACGACGTCACGCACGTCGTCAACTACGAGACGCCCGAGGACGAGAAGACCTACACGCACCGCATCGGCCGCACCGGCCGCGCCGGGCGCAGCGGCACCGCCGTCACCTTCGTGGACTGGCAGGAGATGCCGCGCTGGAAGCTGATCAACGCGGCCCTGGACCTGCCCTTCGCCGAGCCGGAGGAGACCTACTCCACCTCGCCGCACTTCTTCGAGGCGCTGCGGATCCCCGCCGGGACCAAGGGCAAGCTGGCCGCCGACAAGCGTGCCGACCACGCCGGCCTGGAGGCCGAGGAGATCGAGGACATCGGCGACACCGGCATGCCCCGGGGCGACCGCGGCGGGCGGCGTGACGGCGGCCGCGACCGCGGAACCGGCGGCCCGGGCGAGGGCGGCCGTGGAACCGGCGGCCGTGGAACCGGCGGCCGGGGCGAGGGCGGCGGCGAACGCGGCCGCAACCGCTCGCGCCGCCGTACCCGCGGCGGCCAGGGATCGGCTCCGGCCGAGGGGACCGCGGTCAAGGCGGAGACCACCGCCCCGACCCAGGCGGAGGCCCCCCGCGGCGGTGCCGCGTCCACCGACGAGGGCGCCCGCAGGATCCGGCGCCGCCGCCGCACCCGCGGCGGCACCGCCCACCGGGACCCCGAGAACACCTGACCCCTCCGCCGTGCCGCGCCCGTGAGGACGGGCGCCACGGCGAGCGCACGACGTGCGGGCACCGCGTCTCCCCCGCGGTGCCGGTGTCGGCGGCCGCTCCGCCGGCCACGGCCCGGGGTATCCCGGGCCGGGCCACCGATCGTCTAGGGTGGCCCGACGTGAGTACACCTCAGTTCATCGACCTGCCGCCGGGCGTGCGGCGCGCGGACCTGCCCCTCTCCTACGGTCCCCTCGCCGCCCTGCGCGCTCTTCCCACCTCAGGGGGCACCGAGCTGGCTCCCGCTGTCCTGGTGCACGGTTTCACCGGCAGCAAGGAGGACTTCATCGCCCTCCTCCAGAGCCTCGCCCAGGCGGGCCGGGAAGTGGTCGCGATCGACCTTCCCGGCACCTACGAGTCGCCGGGACCGGAGACCCTCCGGGCTCCCCCGGGCGTCCAGCTCCCCGACTACCGCCTGTCCTCCCTCGGCGGCGTGGTCGCCGAGGTCCTCCACCTCGTCGGCGGAAGCGGACAGGCCCACCTGGTGGGGCACTCCTTCGGCGGCCTGGTGGCCCGCGAGACCGCCCTGTCCGGGCTCGCCGACCTCGCTTCGCTGACCCTGATGTGCAGCGGCCCGGCGGCCCTGGGCGGCCCGGGCGCCATGACCGCCCGCGGCCTCATCGCCGCCCTCTCCGTCGACCCCACCCCCGAACGGCTCCGCGAGCTGTGGGAGGAGCGGTTCGACGCGGAGGCGCGCAGCCGCACCCCCGACCCGGTGATCCGGGAGTTCCTCCGGGAACGGCTGCTGTCCAGCAGCGCCCTGGGGCTGATGCGCACCGCCGAGGACCTGCTGGGCGCCGAGGACCGGGTCGGCGAACTCGCCGACCTGAAGATCCCCTCGCTCGTCGTCTACGGCGAGAACGACACCGCGTGGACCCCGGCCGCCCAGGACGACATGGCCGAGCGGATGGGCGCGCGAAGACTGGTGGTGCCGGGTGCGGGCCACTCCCCCAACGTCGAGGCGCCCGAGACCACGTCGGGTGTGCTGACCTCGTTCTGGAACGAGACGGAGTCGGTCGGCCGGCGCTGACGGGCCGACCGGAACCGTCGCCGGTGTGACGCGGGGTCCCCGCCCCCGATGATCGTGTACCCGTGGCCGGTCCCGGCGCCTCGGGGTCACGTGGTGGTGGCCACGGGGGTCTTGTGGAGTACCCGGCCGGGGCAGCCCGCCCCAGGGTGTGACGGGAGGCGGGGCCGCGCGGCGCGCCGCGGGGTGCGCCCGGCCGGGGGGGTCGGCGGCGCACGCCCCGGCCGCCGCCCCGGGGCGGGCCCCGCCCTCGCCCCCGGCTCCCGAACGCGCCCGGGGCGCCCCCCCCGGGGCGGGGGGCCCGGGCGGCGGCGCGGGGGGGGGGGGTGGGCGCGGGGGCGACG
>NZ_JBEXSY010000015.1:0-137909 GCF_040613895.1 Nocardiopsis sp. NPDC006198
AGAGCGCCGAGGCCCTGCTCACCCCCGGAGAGGTCGCCCGCCTCTTCCGCGTGGACCCCAAGACCGTCGCCCGCTGGGAAAAAGACGGCCGCCTCACCTCGGTCAAAACCCTCGGCGGACACCGCCGCTACCCCCGCACCCAGATCAACACCCTGCTCGACGCGCGCCCCGACCACGGACGCCTCCTCCAGACCCTCGAAGAAGCCCGCGACCTGGCCACCGACACCGGAGCCCACACCACCGCCGCACACATCGACGACCTCATCACCACCCTGCACACACAGGACGACAAACCCCGGCGAACACCCGGCACATGATGGAGTCCGACTCATCGGCCCCGGGCCGAAGCCGTGAAGCGTCTTCCCGGCTTCGGCCCGGGGCGCAAGACCGACCCCGGTCCCCTACTCCGCTTCCACGCGAACCTTGTCGGCCTGCATCCCCTTCTGCCCCTGAACGGCCTCGAAGCTGACCTTCTGTCCGTCGTTCAGGGACTTGAATCCACTGCCCTCGATCGCCCTGAAGTGCACGAACAGATCGGGGTCGCCGGAATCCGGGGTGACGAAGCCGTACCCCTTCTCCTCGCTGAACCACTTCACCGTGCCCACCTGGCGCTCACTCATGTGCTCTCCCGTTCAGTGACATCCGGTCATCATCGGATGACCCATGGGGATCATGGCACGTGAGGACCTTCAGGGACGGCAGGTCAGGATTTCGACGTCAGCGCTCTCGGCCACATGGATGACTGCGCCCGTCGAAGCGGCATCCCGCACCGGTGTTCCCCAGCCCGCGTCGGACTCGCGAGAAACACGGGGCCTCGTCAGTCGCCGGAGTCGGGGAAGTCCTCGGGGCCGTCCCCGTCGCTGTACCGCCGCTTCTTCTCCGAACCGCCGAGGGCGAGACCCAGGACGACCACCAACAGCGCCACCAGGATGAGCGGGCCCAGACCGCTGCCCTCCGCCAGCGCTCCCAACAGCCGGCCCGCACCGAAGGTCCCGGCCACGAACACGGCCACGATCCCGACGGTCTTCGACATGACAGTGCCTCCGGTCCTCCAGGGGAGCCATCACGCCACTCACCCGAAGGCCGCGCGGCGGAGAAGAGTCCCCATCCGGCCACGGGGAGCGCGGTACGGGGGCGCCGCAACGGCTCACACCTTCCTGAGCCGAGTCTTTCGGGGAGCGGCCCCCCGCTCCGGGGGTTTGCCCGGAGTGTGCCGGGCTGCCCGCCGTGCGCACGGGACGACTCCCCGCGCGTGACCTGACCTGCGAGGCGTAGCCCTGGCAGCGGTTCCCGGTGACGCGGCGCCGCCCGCGTCACCGGGGCGCGCACACCGGGACCGGCCTCGGGGAACGACGGTAGAGCGGCATCGGCGGTGAGAGGTGGTGTGTTCAGCCGTCGGAAGCCGGTGGGTCGACGACGCCGGGATCGGTTCCGGCCGGTGGGGGCGCGATCGGGAAGAGGATCGGGCTGAGCAGGTACTGCGTGCGGCCGTCCGCCGGTTCGTTGGCCAGGTGGGGCGCGATCGCCCCGCGCATCCCCTCGATCGTCTCGCGCAGCTCCTCGGGGCTGAGCCAGACGGCGTGCTGGCGGTAGCCGACCTGGTCGTCCACCGGGTCGGCCTCGTCACGGCGGAGGTAGGCGTCGTACTCGGCTGCGAGGACGGCGAGAGAGGTGGCGAAAGCGCGCCGGTGGTCCTCGCGCGAGAGTGATGCGGCGGTGTCGGCGTCGATCGCCGCGCGTTCCCGGTGCAGCCGGTAGCGGCGCTCGACCGCGCCGCGCACCCGCCGCTCCCCGGCGACCTCCAGGACTCCCCCGGCCGCGAGCAGGTCGACGTGCCGGTAGACCGTGGCCTTCGAGACGTCCGGGATGCGCAGGCAGAGGTCGGTGGTCGTCAGCTCCCGTCCGCCGCGCATCGCGTGGATCACCCGTAGCCGTACCGGGTGTGCGAGTAGTTCGAAACCGTCCATGCAGAAATGATCTCACACCATGCTAACGTTCGCAGAAGCTGAGAAAGGTGATGACGATGTCTGACGAACCCCCGACCGGAACCGTGTCCGCCTGGGCCCCGCCGCCCTACGCCAACCCGCACCTGTTCACCGAGCACGACGTCACGGTCGGCACCGGCCCCCTCGCCGTGCCGGGCACCGTGAGCGTCCCGAAGGACCGGGGCCCCGGTCCCGGTGTGGTGCTGCTCAGCGGCGGCGGGCACTTCGACCGCGACGAGACCAGCGGGCCGAACAAGCCGCTCAAGGACCTGGCGTGGGGGCTGGCGGGGCTCGGGATCGCGGTGCTGCGCTTCGACAAGGCGACCTTCGCCCACAGCGGGTTCGCGGCCTCGCCCGACCTGACCATGTCGCGGGAGTACGTGCCCTACGCCGTCGACGCGGTCGGCCTGCTCGGGCGCCGCCCGGAGGTGGACGCCGGGCGCGTCTTCGTCCTCGGACACAGCATGGGCGGAAAGGTCGCCCCGCTGGTCGCGACCGCCGAGCCCTCCGTGGCTGGCCTGGTGGTCATGGCCGGCGACGCACAGCCGATGCACCATGCCGCCGTCCGCGTCGCCTCCCACCTCTCCTCGGTGCTCCCGGACCAGGTCCCGACCTCGCTGGTCGAGACGTTCGCCGGACAGGCCGCCCTCGTCGACGGCCCCGGACTGACCTCCGCGACCCCGGCCTCGGAACTGCCGTTCGGGCTGCCCGCGTCGTACTGGCTCGAACTGCGCGACTACGACCCGGTGGCGACCGCCGCCGCACTCGGCAAGCCGATGCTCATCCTCCAAGGAGGCCGCGACTACCAGGTCACCGTCGCCGACGACCTCGCCCGGTGGCGGACGGGCCTGGCCGACCGGCCCGGGGTGGACTTCCGCGTCTTCGAGGCGGACGACCACCTGTTCTTCCCCGGCGTCGGCCCGTCCACCCCGGCCGACTACGCGTTGCCCCACCACGTCGACCCGGCGGTGGTCACCGGCGTCGCCGGCTGGCTCCACCGCACCCGGCCGACGGCGGTGGGGCGTTAGGCCCGCCCGCGCCGCACGTTCGGCACCGGCCCGGCGGATGGGCTGTCGGGGCGCTCACGGCCGCGGCCGGTCAGCGCCTGTGGCATGCCTTCAGGTAGCTGAGGAAGGATGCCTGCAGCCCGGTGACGTGCGTCTCCCGCAACAACGCGTGCGAAACCTGCTCCGACCGCCCCTGGGTGTGGAGCTGTTCCACCGTCGCAAGGACGTTACGGGCCATTCCGCGATAGAACGGAATTTCTCCCAGCAGTTCGGCTTCGTTCAGCGTGATGTGCAGCTGTGGAGCGGCTGCGTCCTCGCCGAGTTCCGGCAGGGCTTCGACGAGGGTGAAGATCTGGCTGTCCGTACTGGCCACACCGGGGCTGCCCGCACCGATGCTCGCGAAGAGACCTGTCTCGCGCAGCCATGCGTAGAGGGCGAAAAGACCTCCGTAGGAGTAGCCGAAGAGGCCGTGCCCGGACTCGCTGACACGCAGCCTCGACCGGAGGTGGGGGTGGAGTTCGCCGGTCAGGAAGTCGAGGAAGACGTCGGCGTGGGCCTCCTTCAGCTCCGCGAGGTAGGCGTCGACCTGCTCCTGGGTCATCGCACCCGTGTCGCGAGCTTTCGTGAGGGTGGCCAGCATGTCGTCACCGATGGGTTCCCCCGGCGGGACGAGGTCGCGGTTGCGAATCTGCGCCCAGGCCGCCGCCTCCTCACCGGTGTACCCGATGCTGACCTGGATGTAGGGGGCGATCGTCAGATACGGGTCCGCCTGGGTGACGATGAGGGGCGCGGTGAGCCCGACCGTCCAGTTGCCGTCCAACACGTAGATCAGCGGCAGGGGCTCCGTGGAGTCCGCATAACCGGGGGGCGTGGTCACCCAGACGCCGTAGCGGTGCCCCGACCGCGCGGTGATCTCCAGGTACTCCGTGTCCGGCAGGCAGCCGTGCAGTATCTCGCTCATCGGGTTTGTCCCTTCATGATGTGACCGCCCTTGAAGACGAGGGCGGCCATGTCCGGATCGGCGAACACGTTCGGGTCGTGGAGCGGGTCTTGTCGCCAGGCGACCATGTCGGCCCGCATCCCGACGCGGATCATTCCGACGGTCCCGCCCAGCCCGAGGATGTCGGCGTTGACGCTGGTGGCCGACACCAGCGCACGCATGGGTGATTCCAGCTCGGCGCGCAGGCGCAGCTCCTGGCCCCGGCGCCGCTGGTTCGGCCCGATGAGGTCCGAGCCCAGGCCGATCCTCAGGCCCGCCGCGCGAGAGGTCTCCAGCGCTGTCGCCATGCGTTGGCGGACTCCGGCGACGCGGTCCCGCACCGCGGGGTCCAGGCCCATGCTCTCGGCGTCCATGAGCTGCTCGACCACGGCGAAGGTGGGGACCAGGGCCACGTCGTGCTCCCGCATCAACCGGGCCGTCGGTTCGTCGATGTCGGTGCCGTGCTCCACACAGCGCACGCCGGCCCGCACGGCGTTGCGAATGCCCGCGTTGTTGTGCGCGTGCACCGTGACGTAGGTGCCGCGCGCCTGTGCCTCTTGCACCGCCACGGCGATCTCTTCGTGCGTGAACTGTGTGTCGTCGAGGCGGTCGTGTCCCCCGACGACGCCGCCCGTGACGCACAGCTTCAGGAAACTCGCGCCGCGACGGAACGACTCGCGCACATTGCGCCGCAGCTCGTCGGCATTGCCCGACATCAGCGACAGGGCGCAGAGCCCGGGGATGTGGTGGGCCTCCCACAGCCCGGTCGGCTCCCATGCGGCCCCGTAGTAGCCGTGTCCCCCGGTCTGGCACTGCACAGGACCGCACGAGAGGACCCGCGGACCCCGTACCTTTCCCTTCGCGATGACCCCGACGACCCCGCCGTCGATGCCGCCGGTGTCGCGCACCGTGGTGAAGCCCGCGTCCAGGGCGTGGCCCGCGGCAGCGAAGATGTCGGCAGCGAGCTCGGCCGCCGAGAGCTGGAACCCGAACTGCGCTCCGACCGGGCTCGAGAGACCCAGGTGGACGTGTGCGTCGATCAGTCCCGGGGTCAGGACCATGCCGCCGAGGTCGACGACCGCCGCGCCCGACGGCGCCCTCCCGATCGCGGTGATCATGCCGTCCTCCACGCACACGTCGACCGCGGTCGGGTCGGCGCCCGATCCGTCCGCGACGGTACCGCCGACCAGCCATGTAGCGGTCATGGAACCTCCTCCCCCGGGTTGCGGCCCACTGTACTCAACAGTGGTGAATTCACTGTGCGGTAACGTACTCAACAGTGGTGAAACTGTCAACGGAGGCAACGTGAGATCGCCGGTCGGGGAAGGGAAGAAGCGTCTCCTGGAGGCGCTGTTCGACGAGTTCGGCGAGAACGGCCCCAGCCCGAACCTGTCGATGCGCCAAGTGGCGGAGCGGCTCGGTGTGCACCACACGCTGCTGACGTATCACTTCGGGTCGCGGCCGGGTCTGCTGCGTGCCGTGCTGTTGGAGGCGCGCCGCCGCGACAACCTCGTCATCGCCGAGACCGGCAACGAACTCGGGTTCACGGCCCTGTGCAGGGCCATCTGGAACTTCTACTCGGACCCCGCGCACGAAGACCGCGTCCATGCCTTCTTCCACCTGGTCGGGCTGGCGGTCTATGAACGCGACGCGTTCCAGGAGCTCGTCATCGACATCGACGGCCTGGCTCAGCTGCTCGAAGCGGCAGCTCTTCGCGACGGCGCCACGGAAACCGACGCCAGGCAGCAGAGCATCATCGCGACCGCATCCCTGCGAGGACTCCTGCTGCAGAGGCTGCTGACCCCGACCGCCGAGGTCGACGCCGCGGCCGAGCGCTTCATCACCTCGTTGGCGGCGTTCGAGGGGGGAGGTCGCGCCTCGTCGACCCCGTGACCCTCGGGCCGACCGGTCGGCAGGCTGCACCGACACCGAACCCGGCGCCCGGGGCGGTCCGTGTGCGTCCGGAGCGGTTCATCGGGTCCGTACTCCGCGTCGGCGCGGTCGTCATCTTCCTTCGGTACCACTGTCCCGCTTGACGGCGACGGGAGCCAGGGATCGCGGATCCCTGGACAGCCCGGTCCGTGCGGGTCCCGCTCCGACCTGCCGCTCGTGGACGCCTGGCGGAAGCGCTGGTCCCCGCCGGCCGCTCGGGCCGACCGTCGTCGTAGCCGTCGCGCCCAGGGGACGCCCGGTCAACAGGTATGAGGTCAGTGAGGGATCTGCACGTCGACACCGGAGAGGAGCTGCAGCTTGTCGTAGCTCTCAGTGCCCGGGACGGCGGTGTAGACCAGCAGGCGGTGCGACTGGTGCGGGTCGAGCAGCGTCTGGCAGTTCAGCTCCAGAGCGCCGACCTCTGGGTGGACGAACCGCTTGACCTCGCTGGGGAGGACACCGATCTCGTGTTCGTCCCACAGTCGGCGGAACTCCTCGCTCTGGCCGAGGAGAAGATCGGCGTAATGCGCCGCCTGCGAGTCGGGGCCCCGGAGCGTGACGAGCCGGCGCAGGCCGGACGCGTACATCCGCGACAGCAGCTCGTGGTCGTCGGGTGCGTAGAGCTGCCGGGCGCCGGGGTCGGTGAACCAGCGGTAGCCGTTGCTGCGCGCCGGGCCGGTGTAGTGGGTCGTGTCCCCGATGAGTGCCACACCGAGCGGACTCTGGCGCAGGGTCTCCCCGAGCTCGGTGACGATCTCGGCGGGGGTGTCGTCCAGGCGGTCGAGGATGCGCAGCAGGCCGGGGCTGATGTGCTTGCTGTCCGCGCCGCGGGTGGGCGGGTTGTGCCCGGCGAGGCGGAACAGGTGGTCGCGTTCGTCGAGGGAGAGGTGCAGGCCCTGCGCGATGGAGGCGAGCATCTGCACGGACGGCTGGGGCCCGCGTTCCTGTTCCAGGCGGGTGTAGTAGTCGGTCGACATGTGGCAGAGCGCGGCGACCTCCTCGCGGCGCAGTCCGCTGGTCCTGCGGCGCGGTCCGCGCGGGAGGCCGGCGTCCTCGGGTTGCAGCGACTCCCGGCGGAGTCGGAGGAATGTCGCCAGTCCGGCCCGGTCGATCACGGCCGTCTCCTTCTTGCTCGGTGCTCTGTCGTTCCCACCGTGGGCGGGCCGTGTCGGCCGCGGGCCGTTGTTCCCCCTTCGAGCGGGGCGGCGGTCCGGTGATCACCGGACGAAAGGCCGTGGACGCCCTTCCGCTCGGCGAGGACGGAACTTCGCCCGCCGCATCCTCTTGACCGGGAGTCCCTGTATAACTCCGGCCGACTCCGCGACAGTGGACCACGCACAACGGCTGGGAAGCAGACACTACCGCGCAGGATCATCGACATCCCCCGGCCGAATCGGCCCGGCACGCGCGCTGTCGTCACCGGAGCAGGCCACGGCTCCGGGCTCGGCATCGCGGCTCGACCGGTCTCCCCCGGGTCGTACCAGGCCGGAGCGGACCGGCCCGGGTGCCCCCGTGGCCGGACCGAGCGGTTGCAAGGCGCCTCGTCTGCGCAGAACAACGTTTTTCAGGGCAGGCCGCTACCCAGCGGTGGCCGAAGACAAGGACAGAAGGAGTGGAACGGGCGA
Source organism: Nocardiopsis sp. NPDC006198 (assembly GCF_040613895.1). Lineage (NCBI taxonomy): Bacteria > Bacillati > Actinomycetota > Actinomycetes > Streptosporangiales > Nocardiopsidaceae > Nocardiopsis > Nocardiopsis sp. NPDC006198. The sequence goes on from NZ_JBEXSY010000015.1 coordinate 7,529, forward strand.
TGAGCGGCTGGGAAGCACGGAACGCACAAGAGCTGGCTCGGCTTCAGCGGACGCTCCGCGAAGTGGATGACGCGAGCGCGAACCTGGAGCAGGCGACCGAGGAGGCCATGTCCAAGAACCGCCTCGTCGCGGCGACGGTGAACGCGAGCGGTGAACTGGTCGATCTGCAGTTCAACAGCCAGTCCTATCGGAACATGGCGCCCACAGAACTGGCGAGCGCCGTCAAGGACGTCGTCAACCGCACACGGGGGCAAATGGCCGACCGGGTGGAGACGCTCTACCAGCCCTTCGCTCCCGAGGGCATCGCCGTGGACGACGTCATGAAGGAAACCCTCAACATCCGCGACCTCTTCCGCGGTCTCGGCGTGGAACCGCCGCCGCTGTAGCAGCCGTTGGCGGCACTCGACTTTCACCGCGGTACACACATCTGGCAGGAGAGACCATGCCGAGATACGACGGCAGCGGCAGCAACAGCAGCTCCAACGATTCCCTCTACGTCGCGCCGGACGAACTGGCGCGCGACGGGCATTACATCCACGAACCGGCCGACAGGCTCGAGGCCCTGGTCGAGTGGTACGAGTCCGTGCGCCCGGCCCTGGGAACGCCCTGGGGCGAGGGCGACGACTTCGCCAGACAGATGAACAACGTCATGCAACCGTTGGAGGAGAACCTCATGCCGTACTTGAGACCCGTCGCCCGCGGCCTTCGCCAGGCCTCCGACCGCACCGTGGGCACCGCCAGGAACTACAGGGTCAACGAGGAACAGAACATCGACAGAGTAAGGAACCTCGGCAACGGCGCTCCCGGCGGCGGGGGCGGGGGCCGATGGGGATGAACCGCATGCCCTGGTCCGGGACGGCGGGTGCCGCCTCCGCGTGAGGAGGCGTCCGCGGTGACCGGAGCGCTTCGATCCGGGCCCGCCGGACCGGCTCGGCGGTCCTGTTCACCGGCCGGACCGCGTCCCGCCGAACCGGACGCCCGCCGTGCTCCCGCGGGTCGGCCCCGGGTCGGTGCCGGAACAGTCGGTTCCGGCGGCTCCGTCCCAGGCCGAGCACGCGCCCCGGCCGACCGCATTGCGCGAGCCCGGGCTAGACAGGTTCCGTATCGTACGCAAGCTCGGCGAGACCGCCTACGACATCAGCCCCTACCGGTTCGAGGTCCAGCACCGCCACGTCTTCCACCTCGAACCGGACGGATCTGTCCCCGTACCGGACCGGTGGCGGAGCCGGGAACTGCACGATGGCGAACGGCCCCGACGAACTTCGAGTGCTTCTGGATTCCGCTGGAGGCAGCCCACATCCTGCAGTCGGGCCGGGGCGCCCTGCTGCGCAAGCTGTTCGACCGGATTGCGAGGAAGTACGCCACTGCCGCAGACACCCACCCCCCGAGGTGCCGCGGGTACCGTCGACCTCCCTCTGCTCTTCCCGGTGCGTGCGCTACGAACTGCAACCAGCAGCACCATCGGTATGGCAGTCCTCCTCCGTGTGATGATGGTTGGTTCCTACAGGTGAGCTTGGGTCCGCTGGCCACCAACGGCTCCAACTCGCTTGCCCTAGGGGGAGAGCTGCGGGGCCTGGGGCCCGCCCGAGGGCAGGCCCCAGAAGCTCAGGGTTACCGTTCGTCCTCCTGATCCTTGATCGCCTCACCGGAGCGGTGTAGGACCACCTTCAGGATTCCGATCAGCGTCGAGCCTATGACCTTGAGGTAGAACAGACCCATCATCCCCACCAGGACGCCAACCTGGACGAAGGGGTGCTGGGCGAGGACGAGTTCAACCAGTCCGGCCAGGACAGCTTCCCCTCCTACGAGATCGAGCAGTCCAGCGGTTTGGGGGTATGCGGGCACAGCAGTCTCCTCAGGGTGGGTGGGCATGACAAAGCAGGCCCCGGCGGACCGGGACCTGCCGTCGAAAAGAAAAGGAATTGATGAATAGCCGGGCGAAGCGAAACTTATCCCTAAAGGTGTCGCTACCCTCGACTCAAAAAAGCTCGGACAAGTTCCCTGGCCATTGACCGATTCCAGGGCGGCTACAGACCTCGGAACATGGGCATGGGGTTGCTTTTTAAATTCATCAAAAGTAAACCCGTGTCCGGCTTTGCCGGGCTAAAAATAATTCGATGGTAATTTCGCCCCAATTCTCCCAAACCCCGACAAGCAGCGTCCAGACAGGTACCGAAAACATCCCTTACGGCTGTTGCACTGAAAGTTGACACCCGGGCGCACCCAGGGTCCTTTCGCGCATGGACCCTGACATAGCTTTTAAAAGAGAGGCATCCAGGAAGGTGCATTTTGACCTGCATAAACGCAACCAGGAGGGGGGCTTACAACCCTCCTTGAAATCACTCAAGGAGGGTTGTAAGCCCGCACTGCGACACGGCTGCCAATCAACAAATGGGGGTTGCAAACCCCCAAATCTTGTGCTTTAGTACCCACGCTTCATGCAGGAATGCGCTTGCCCCTTGCGCCTCCACCACCCCCTGAGGAGATGAACGTGGCCCGACCCCTGCGGGTGATCCCCGGATCCCAGGAGACCCCCGTGCCCCCAGTTGCGCCCACCACCACGCCGATCCAGGTCAATTCCGGGGACAAACTGGTCGTCGAACGCGCCCGCCGCTCGACCTACGACTTCGTCGGCGGCCGCTACTATCTGATGTCCAAGGCCCTCACCGCGGCTATCCCCCACATGAAGCTCACCCCCACCGAGACCGACGTCCTGCATCACATCCTCGGCAACCAGGAAAGCGGTGGCATCCTCAAGGCCACGCACGAGGAGATCGGCGTCGACCTCGGCATCGGCCGATCTGAGGTCGGCAAAGCCGTGCGCACCCTGAGCAGGATCGGCCTGATCTGGCAACAGCGCCGCGGAGAGCTCGCAGTCAATCCCCGGTGCGCCTACTTCGGCGTCAGCGGACTCCAGAACGAAGCCGTCGCGGCGATCCCCGACCACGTCCCGCAGATCGTCCTGCCCCAGAGCAAGGTGCGCCCGCCGAGGCGCCGCCGCAAGCTGCGTTGAGAGGGGCGAGCCGCATGACCAACGAACCCGTGACGATCGAGGAGTACGAACTCCACACCGCCCAGAGCCTGTACCGCACCCTGGTGCTGGCGCGCCTGACTCCCACCCAGGCTGATGTATGGAACACGATGCTGTCCTCGATCACCTCCGGAACCAGGATCAACATGTCCCAGCAGGAGATCGCCGAGTTCCTGCAAGTCGATGCCGGCTACGTGAGCCGTGCTGCTCGACGCCTGAAGGAGCTCGGCCTCATCTGGCGTCCGACGGGATCCGGCGTCACTTGGCACGTCAATGTCCGCTTGGCTTTCAAGGGCCCGGTCGAGGAATGGGTCGACCAGATCAACGAGGCCCCTGACGAGGTTCCGCAGCTCCAAGTGCCCGACTACAGGGTTCGGCCCCCGCGCCGTTCCGGCAGGCCCAGGACTCTGCGCTCGATGTCCACGTGATCGGCCTGGACGCCGCAGGCGGGACGCGGCCTCTTGACAACTGGGCCACCGGTGCCGGCCTGCCCGAGCGCGGAAGTCCGACGGAGCGGGTGCAGCACCATGTCTGGATCGAGGGTGAGATACCGCCGCCGACCCAGGAAGGCGAGCGAGTACGGCGCTCCACACGGTCCTGATCGGAAGCACGCCGAGACAACGGGAACGGTGGTCAATCGTGTTGGACGGCGAAGCACGTGGCGAGCACGAATACGAACCCCAGCGAGCCGAGCAGGAACGGTGAGCCGTCCGGGAGTGCGACGCGCTCGCCGACCCACGCGAGGGGTCCCCAACCGACTCCCCAGAGGAGTTCGGTGAGTCCCGTCCCGTACCCCTGGACGATCATCAGGATGCCGGCGACCAGGGTGAGTCCGTAGATCCGGGCCTCCCCGAACATGAGGCGGAGTGCTGCTGACATGCCGAGCTCCTCTCTTGGCAATGCAAGTGCATTGCAATGCACATGCATTGTAACCTTGACGCGAGAGGCGTGGTCCCATGCGGTGCGTTGGACGAGAGACGGGGGAAGCGATGCCCAGACAGGTGGACCACCGGCAGAGGCGCGCCCAGATCGCAGAAGCGGTCTGCTCGCTCGTCTCCGCACGGGGCTTGGAGGGCGTCAGCCTGCGCGACGTGGCTGCCGAGGCAGGGATCTCGATGGGCCGCGTGCAGCACTACTTCCGCACGAAGGACGAGATGCTGCTGTTCGCGCTGGAATACGTGGGCGCCCGCGACGTCGCCGGAACGCACGAGCGTTTGGCGCCGGCGACGTCGCCGTCTCCGCGGGATGTCGTCCGCACGGTTCTGGGCGGCCTGCTCGACGGAGACCCCCGCCAGGTGGAGGCTCAGCGGGTCGGGGTCGCCTTCCTGGCGCGGGCGCTGGTCGAGCCGAAGCTGGCCGCGTTCCTGCTCCAGGGCTACGCGGGGATCCAGGTCCTCCTGGAGCAGGTACTGAGCGAGGGGGTCGACGCGGGAACGGTCGCCGCCGACACCGATCCCGAGGCGGCGGCGCTTGAGGCCTTCGCTCTGGTGGAGGGGTTGAGGGCGCAGACGCTTCTCGGCCATGTGGCCAGGGAGAGGGCACTGGCGGTCCTCGACGCCCACCTGGACCGGCTCTTCGTCGGCTGACCGTCCGCGACGTCCCGGAAAGAGGTGGGTTCAGCCGCGACGACGGCGTTCTCAATCCGTGGCTACGGAGCTCCGTCATGGCGGGGAGATGCCCGCGAGTTCTGTTCCTGAGGGTCGCCGGTGTGGACAGCGGAGGACCGTTGTTCTCCACCACGGATTCCGGCAAGGCCGTGGTGCACGGTCTTGTGACCGGGGAGACGAACACCTGCACCGGGCTCTTCACCAATCCGGCCGACAATCCGGCCGACCCGGCCGTCCGGGATCCGCTCGCCTCCCACGGGCTCGCGGCGGCCCCGCCCGCGAGCACTGCGGGGGTCTACCTCGTCGAAGGTCTCGGCCGGGTGGGCCGACCGGTCGCAGACGTCATGGGACGCTGGGGCGGGTCCGGCTCCGGGGGCATGGGCTCCGATCGGCGGGAGGCCGGACCCTCACAGATCGATGGAGAGCTCCTCACCACTCGGTTCCGCCATGTCGCCCTCGGGTTCCAGAGAGATCCACAACTGGTCGGGGAACCCCATGTCACCGGCCACACCCGCGTACCGGCCCTCGCCCGAGGACTCCATGACCCCCGCGGGGCGGACACCGTCACCGTCCACCCACCACATGCGGTAGGCCATACCCTCCGGCGCGGCGGAGAGCCCTTCGACCACCAGGACCGCGGCGTCGCGGTCGTAGGAGGCGAAGACCGTGGCCCGGGCCTCGCCCAGCGACGCCGCGACCATGTTGGTGTCGGCCGCGGCCAGCAGCGTCTCCACCTCCGAGGTCCGGGCTTCCTGCTCGGCGAGCCGCTCGCTGACGGACGCCAGAGTTCCCGCCAGCACCATGGAGAACAGCGCGAGGGACGCGGCCAGCCCCCACGGCAGCCACCGCCCCACGGTCCGGGAACGGAGGGTCCGACCCGCCGGACGGGACCGCGTCGGCGGCTTCTGACGTGTCACCCGGGCCTCGGCCAGGATCGATTCCCACACCTCCTCCCTCGGCTGCACCGTCTCCGCGCGCGCCAGGCGCACCGCTGTCTCACGGAACTCCGCGAGATCGCGTCGGCAGTCCTCGCACTCGGCGAGGTGCCGCTCCGCCGCCCGGACCTCCGCGGGCTCCAGGGCATCGACGGCGTAGCCCGCCGTCAGACCGTGTTCCCCCCGCCGTCTCACACCGTCACCCCCAGGCAGTCCCTCAGTTTGATCAACCCGTCGCGCAGTCGTCCCTTGACCGTGGTCAGCGGTACCCGCAGGAGGTCGGCCACCTGCCGCTGCGTGTACCCCGTGTAGTAGGTGAGGCGCACGGCCTCGCGCTGCGGCTCGGTCAGCTTCCGCAGACAGCGGCGCACCTTCTCCCGCTCCAGCCGGTGCTCCACCTGCTCAGGCACCGTGTCGTGCGGCGTGGCCGGCGGTTCCAGGCGGCCGACCGCGGTCAACCGGTCCGACGCCGCCTGCTCGGAGCGGACCCGGTCCACCGCCCGGCGGTGGGCGATGGTCAGCACCCATGCGCCCACGCTGCCCAGGGACGGGTCGTGGCGGGCACTGGTCCGCCAGACCTCCAGGAACACCTCCTGGCACACCTCCTCCGCCTGGGCCGTATCCACCAGCACACGTCTGGCCACGCCGAACACCGCCCCCGAGAGTTCCCGGTAGAGCGACTCGAACGCCGACAGGTCGCCGAGTGCGACCTCGTGCAGCAGAGCGGACAGGGCGTGCCTCCCGCCGGAGGACTCCTCGTCGTCGCGCCCTCCGTCCGACACCGTGTGGGCCCCCGATCCGGGAACGCGCATCCTCGCCCGCCTCACCTCGCCACCGACCTTCCCACCTCGTCACTCCGGGATTCGGTCCCGGGCGGCCCGAGGAGACCGCCGCTCCGCGTTCGTCACCTCTTCGTTACCGAATGCGGAGTCGCCCTCGCCGGTCCGGCACCGAACCAAGGGCATGACCGACACACCACGACGCATCCCCACGGGCTCGGCCTCCCTGGCCGGACTCGTGTCCGCAGCGGTCGCCCTGGCCGCGGCCGAAGTCGTCGGAGCGGTTCTGTCGCGCCCGACCGCCACGCCGGTCCAGGCCGTCGGCGCCGGTGTCATCGACCTGGTCCCTCTCCCCCTCAAGCAGTTCGCCGTCGACCTCTTCGGTACTGCGGACAAGGTGGCGCTGCTCACCGGTATCGGGGTCCTCCTCGCCTGCGCGGCGGCCCTGATCGGCGCGGCGGCGTCCCGGCGTCCCGTCCTCGGGGCGGCGGGCGCCGCACTGTTCGCCGGCGCCGGTCTGACCGCCGCACTCAGCCGTCCCGACGCCGTTCCGCTCGACGCCCTGCCCACCGCCGCGGGAACGGCCGTCTTCGCGGGCGCCCTCACCTGGTCGATCCGCACACTACGGGGCGGACGGACCTCTTCGGGCACCGCGGGCGGTCCCGACCGGCGGCGCTTCGTCCTCCTCGCCGGAGCGGCCACGGCCGCCGCGGCCGGAGTCGGCGCCGGCGCCCGCCTGCTGTCCGCCGGAATCTCCGGCGGCGGCCTCACCCCGGCCACCGTCCGCCTGCCGGTGCCCGCCGACAGGGCCGCGCCCCTGCCCGAGGGGGTGGACCTGGAACTGGACGGCCTCGCCCCGTACTTCACCCCCGAGAGCGACTTCTACCGCATCGACACCGCGCTCTCGGTCCCCCGCATCGACGCCTCCACCTGGTCCCTGCGGATCCACGGCCTCGGCGTGCGCCGGGAGCTCGTCCTCGCCTACGACGACCTCCTCCGTCACGCCGACCTGTGCGAAAGGGACATCACGCTCACCTGCGTGTCCAACCCGGTGGGCGGCGGCTATCTGGGCAACGCGCGCTGGCTCGGCGTCCCGCTCGCCTCCCTGCTCGCCGAGGCCGGGGTGCGCCCTCCCGACGGGGGCGGGCCCGCCGACCAACTGGTGTCCAGGTCCGAGGACGGCATGACCATCGGCACCCCGGTTGCCGACGTCACGGACGGGCGCGACGCCCTCCTGGCCGTGGGCATGAACGGACGCCCCCTGTCCCACGAGCACGGCTTCCCCGTCCGCATGGTCGTCCCCGGCCTCTACGGCTACGTTTCGGCCTGCAAGTGGATCGTCGACATCGAGCTCACCACCTTCGCCTCCTTCGACGCCTACTGGGTCCCGCGGGGGTGGGCCGAGCGCGGCCCGATCAGGACCCAGTCGCGCGTGGACACCCCGCGCGACGGGGCGAGCCCGGAGCGGGGCCGGATCACGGTCGCGGGAGTGGCCTGGGCACAGGGCACCGGCGTCGACCGGGTCGAGGTCAGCTTCGACGACGGGTCCTGGACCGAGGCCGAACTCGCCCCGGAGGGGAGCACCGACACCTGGCGCCAATGGGTCCTGGAGTGGGAAGCCGAACCCGGAGAGCACACGATCACCGTCCGCGCCACCGACCGAGCCGGACGAGTACAGACCCCCGACCGGGCGGCCCCGGCGCCCGCCGGCGCCACCGGACACCACCGCATCACCGTGACGGTGGTCTGAGCCACCCGTGAGGAACACCCTGCTCGGACCGCGAGCCGGGCGGGAAACGCACACCACGAGAAGGAGAAGACACCATGCCCACGACTTTTCACCGGAGCCGCACGCTGCTGGCCGCCGGCGCGATCGCCGTCACCGCCGTCCTCGGTCTGGCCGCCTGCGAGAACACGGCAGGGGCAGAGGGAGACTCGGTGGACTCCGAGGAGATGACCGACGGTCCCGCGGACGACGACATGTCGGAGGAGATGTCCGATGACATGTCCGAGGAGATGACGGAGGAGTCCGGGGAGGACGACATGTCGGAGGACCCCATGGGCGACGACATGTCCGAGGAGCCCATGGACGAGGGAATGGACGACGAGGGCTGACACACGGAGGCCGCCCCCAGGAGGGGCGGCCTCCGCGGCCGGGCGGCGACGGGCGTTGTCGTGACGGGCGCGTGGACCCGGCCGCTGTGGAAGAACTCCGCGAGGGCCTCGACGCGCTGTGCGCCGAGGTCCTCACCTCCGTCTCCCTCAAGGGATCCCGTACCTGGGGCTACTGCTACCCGCGCGGACCCATGCGGAAGGGGCGGCCCAAGTCCGTCCGGCCCGTGGCACAGCGCCCCTCCCGGACGGCAGCATGCAGGCCCTTCAGCAGTTCGCGGGCCGGTCCCCCCGGGACCGCGTCCCCGTCCGACGCGAGGTCGCGACCACCCCCGGGCCGACCGGGGACTCCTCGCTGTTCGGCGGCGCAGCCGACGACCGGGAGCTCAGGCCCGGCGCGCGGGCCGGGGCACGATGTGGCCCCTGCGGTGGGCCACACGCAGCAGGTACACCGTGACCGCGCCGCAGAGCAGCACCGCGAAGACACTGCCCTCGGGGCCGAAGGCGCCCCCGCTGAGCGCGGTGGGCCCGCTCGTCTCCCCGGCGAACAGCCCGGCGAACGCGTCCTCGCTGCCGGAGACGGCGGTGCCGAAGACCCCGGCCTGCGCCGTGTTCCAGCCGAGGTGCAGACCGATCGGCAGCCACAGGGAGCGCGTGGCCACATAGGCGGCGCCGAGCATGAGACCGGCCTCCAGGGCGATGGCCAGCGCGCCCCACAGGGTCGCGTTCGGGTTCACCAGGTGCAGTCCGCCGAAGAGCACGGAGCTGACGGCGAGCGCGCCCCAGGTCCCGGAGACCTCCTCCACGACGCGGAAGAGCACCCCGCGGAACAGCAGCTCCTCCGCGACCGCGACCGCGCACATCAGTCCGCACACGGCGAGGAACGCCTCGAACGACCCCCAGCCGGTGATCCGGTAGCCCCCGAAGACGGCGATGACCGCGATGGTCGCGGTGAACACGCCGAGGCCGGCCGCCGTTCCCCACCCGAGTCCGCGGGCCGCCCCCTCGCGGGAGAGCTCCAGCGGCTCCCTCCCCTCGATCCGGCGGATCGCGAGCCGGTAGGCCCACAGGCCCAGGGCCGCCGCCGCGACGCCGACGGGCAGGGCCCACACCGTTGTGCCCACCGCGCCCGTCACACCGGGGATGAGCGCGGCCAGGACGCCGAACAGGAGCAGGAGGAGCAACAAGCGCGGAGCCACTTGCCGGAGCCTGCGGGGGGTGGACGCGGGTGCGGCGTCGTGGGACATGTCGGGACCACTTCCTGGAACGCGGAGCGCGGGGGGCGCTCCGACCGGTTCCCAGGCTAGAAAAGGAGCCCCCTCGGCCACATCACCAGCGCGAGCGCGATTCGGTAGCTCGGAAGGGGGACCCGGCTCTCAGCCCTGCCGCACCAGCCCCGAGCGGTAGGCGAACACGACGGCCTGGACCCGGTCGCGCAACCGGAGTTTGGTGAGGATCCGCGACACGTGGGTCTTGACGGTCTCGTGCGCGATCGTCATCCGTTCGGCGATCTCCCCGTTGGACAGTCCCTCCGCCATGAGGAGCAGCACCTCGTGCTCGCGCCCGGTCAGCGGCTCGGTGTGCACCGGTGGAGGGGCGGGGTCGGCGGGGCGGATCCGCAGGGCGTACTCGCCGATGAGCCGCCGGGTCACCGCCGGCGCCAGCAGGGCCTCTCCCCGGGCGACCGTGCGCACGCCCGCGATCAGCTCGTGCAGCGGGGCGTCCTTCAGCAGGAACCCGCTCGCTCCCGCCCGCAGTGCCTCGTAGACGTATTCGTCCAGGTTGAAGGTGGTCACCACCAGGACTCGCACCGGGTGGGGGTCCGGCGGCTCCGCCAGGCGGGCGGTCACCTCGATGCCGCTCAGACCAGGCATGTGGATGTCCATCACCGCGACGTCGGGCCGCAGGTCCCGGATGACGCTCACCGCCTCGGCGCCGTCACCGGCCTGCCCCACCACGGCCATGTCCGGCTGGGCGTCGAGCACCGCGGCGTACCCGGCGCGCACCAGCTCGTCGTCCTCGCAGACCACGACACGGATGGGCGAACCACCGTTCACTTCTTCCCCCTGGGGATATTGGCGTGCACCGTAAAGCCCCCGTCGTCTGAGGGACCCGCGTGCAGCTCCCCGCCGACGGCGCCGACCCTCTCCCGCAGGCCGGTCAGGCCGCGACCGCCGCCAGGGTTGGGCCGAGGCGGGCCGGTCCCCTCGTCCGGGGGCGCGCCGCCCCCGGTGGTGATCCGGGCGCCCACCGCGTCGTCCCCGTGGTCGATGCGGACGACGACGTGCCTGTCGGGCGCGTGCTTGAGCGCGTTCGTGACGGACTCCTGGACGACGCGGTACAGGGCTTCCTCCTCCTGGGGGCGCATCGGCCGGGGCTCGCCGTCCTCGACCAGGTCCACGTTCTGCCCGGCCCTGCGGGAGCGCTCGACGAGGCCGGCGAGTTCACTGAGCGAGGGACCGGTCGGGTCCTCGCGCGCGTCCAGGACGCCGAGCAGGTGCCGGAGATCGTCCAGGGCGCGCCGTCCCGTCTCCCCGATGCTGGTCAGGGTGGTTCCCACCCGGTCGGACTGCCCCAGCAGGTAGCCCGCCGTGTCGGCCTGGACCACCATCGAGGTGACGTGGTGCGTGACGACGTCGTGCAGGTCGCGGGCGATACGGGCCCGTTCGGCGGCGGCGGCGTCCGCCTCCGCGCGGCGGCGGCGCTCCTCCGCGTCCAGGGCCCGGGCGCGCACCCACCCGCCGAGAGCGCAGCACGCGGCCAGGACGAAGCCGAAGGCGAAGTAGTCGGCCACGGTGGCGCGCGAGCCCGCGAGGTGCAGGAGGGAGCAGACGAGCGCGTAGGCGGCGACCGCCCCCGCGATCACCGGCACGGGGCGGCGCGGCGGGCGCGTGCCGGCGGTGTACAGGGCCACGATCAGCGCGAGGGAGGCGAAGGCGTTGGGGTAGCGCAGCAGTTGGAAGGCGGTGAACGCGGCGGCGACCACGACCAGGCAGGTGAGGGGGAACCGGCGTCGGAGGGTGAGGGGCGCGGCCTGGGCTGCGATGAGGGCCAGGCCCAGGGTGTCCAGGGACCGGTCGTCCGGCAGTTCCACCAGATCGACCCCCTGGTGGGCGACTCCGGGGACGAAGGACAGGGCCACGAAGGCCGCTGGGAGCAGGGCGTCGGCCGCTCTCACTCTTCGCGCGGGGCGGAGCACGCGCTCCTTCCACGCCGTTGTCTCGAACACCCGAGCAGACTATCCCGCGCCGCCGCGGGGTCGGACAAAACGCTGTGCACAGCGGTCGCGAACCGGTGCCGGACTGCGGGCTGCGGGCTGCGGGCTGCGGGCTGCGGGCTGCCAGGGACATCGGAACAGGATCCGGCCTCATCTGCAAGGCACCCGAGGCGCAGCAACCGACCCGAGCACGGACGTCTCCGCACCGCGAGCGGTGCGGAGACGTCCTGGGCCGCGGTCAGGCGGAGCACCGCGCCCCCACAGGCAGGTTGGCCTTGTAGTCGCCGCTGAGGGCGATCGCGGTGACCCAGCCGATGCCTCCGGAGTTCAGACGCAGCCGAACCCACACGTCGCTGGTGTAGCCGAGATAGGTGATCCGCTGGTAGCGCCCCCAGCACTCGGCGTTGTAGGAGTGGGGGGCCACCACGTGGCTGATCTGGGTGCTGGTGTTGCTGGGCCGGGAGCGCACCGGGGTGGGCGTGGAGCTCCAGGCGGTGACGCGGTAGGCCTGGGCCGACACCTCGTCAGCCGGGGCCGTGGAGGGTGCCGCGGCGGCGGAGGCAGGTGCGGCGGTGGCGAACAGACCGGTGGCCATGAGGCCGACCAGGATGGGGGCAAGGAGGGTCTTCATGCGCATGAGGGCTCCACTTTCACAGGGGGTACGGGGCCGTCTGACGCTGTCGGAGCGGGTTCCCGTTGTCGTTCATATCCTCCGCTCAACGGCTTCGGACCGGCAACAACCTTCGGCCATGCCCTAAAGACACAGGTAGGAGTGGTGTCCAGGGAACGGGACCTCCCAGTTGCGGATGGGCCTTCACCCGGCAGCCGGTACCGGGGCGTCTGAGCGATGGAGGTCGACGAGGAGCCCTCACCGGGCCGTGGAAAGGCCGATTCGCTCGAGCACACCCGAAGCAGCGCGGAGCCGGACCACCGCTCAACCACCGCACAGACCACGCCCCAGGGGTGTGGCGGTGTGGTGCGCGGAGGAGCCGAGCCGGTGGGTGGCGACCAGGCCGTTCTCCCGCAGCACGCTCAGGTGCTGACTCGCGGTCGCCATGGAGACGCCGACGTGGCGGGCCACCTGGGTGGTGGAGTGCTCGTGACGGGCCACTGTGCACAGGACCTCGGCCCGGGTCCGGCCGAGGAGGTTTCCCAGCGCCTCGTCGCCACGGCGCCCCCGCCCGCCTGAGATCCAGTCGGCCTCCACCGCGTCGTGGTCGACGGGGTAGACCAGGACAGGCGGCAGCGAGGGATCACGGAGGAGGATGGGAGCGCGCCAACAGAAGAAGGACGGGATCAGGCGCAGCCCCCGACCGTCCAGGTGCAGGTCCCGGTCGGTGAGCAGACTCCGCATCTCCAGCACGGGGGGCTGCCAGTCCAGGGCCGGGCTCAGACCGGAGAGCAGGGAGTCGACGCCGCCCTGGAGCAGCGTGCGGGCGCGCAGGGCCCGGTCGGCGTGGACATGCCGGCGGACGGAGTCCCAGTGGGGCGCCAGGGCGCGGTCGTGGTGGTCGCGCAGAGCGCGCGTGAGCCTGCGGAGGGCGCCCGTGCCTCCGTTCGCCAGGTCCACACTCCAACCGGGCAGCCTCCGGTCTCTTCCGAGGACCTCCAGGTCGCCGCGCAGTCGCGAACGCGGCGTGCCCGCGAGGACGTCGATCCCCTCCTCCACGTGTCCGATGACCCCCGCGGGGGTGAGGAAATCGGGAGAGTAGCCGCGCGGGGGCGCAAAGGGCAGCACGTCGCGCAGTGACTCGGAAGGAACCCCTCCGAGCGTGCGGCGCCAGGGCCCGAACACCCTGCTCCCGTCCCGACTCTGGAGCATGTGAAGGCTGAGCAGCGTCTCCCACATGGGGTCGGGCTCCGCCGCCACCACGGTTCGCGCGAAGTCGGTGCTGGTGAAGTGGATTCTTACCATCGTTGCCATTCCCACCTGATGTGACGAGGCCTCTGTGCGCCGCGCATGAGGCGCGGCGGAGCGGGCGGAACTCGGGGAGGTGAACGGGTCGGGGAATCAGCACCGCGACAGAGGAAAGGCGTCGGCGAGAGCGACGGTCGCGAACAGTCCGGTAGCCATGGGGCCGACCAGGACGGGGGCGGGGAGGGTCTTCATGCGCAAGGGGAGCTCCGGTTCAGAGGAGGCAGGCGTGTGCGGACCGAGGTCTCTCGGTGACGCGCCGCGCTCAACGTAGAGGACTCAGGGCCGAGTTCGTAACCCTGTGTCCTCTTGTGGACGGGAAGCGTCACAATGAGCAACCGACACCCCAGGGGCACCACGACCGCTTGCCAACACGCGCCTCTGGACTTAATATGTCGTCTTCTGATATATATCCTATGTATGAAGTTGAGTGAGCAGAGCTACCTCGTCCTCCTGGCCCTGACCGAGGGGCCCACCCACGGCTACGGGATCATCACCTCCGTGCGCCGGCTGTCCGAGGACAAGGTCAAGCTCGGCGCCGGCACCCTGTACGGGGCCCTGGACCGCCTGGGCGACCAGGGTCTGGTCGAGGCCGCGGGCGAGGAGGTCGTCAACGGGCGCAACCGCCGCTACTACCGGCTCACCGGCCAGGGGCACGCGGTCCTGGCGGCCGAGACCGAGCGCATGGCCCGCCTCGCCGAACTCGCCCACCGCCTGCTCAACCCCGGCCCCCGCCCCCAGCCAGGAGGAGCCTGACCGATGGACGCCTACGAACAGCAGCTGCGCCGGGCACTGCGCTGGTACCCGCGCCACTACCGGGAGAGCCGCGGCGAGGAGATCGTGGCCACCGCACTGGAGCTGCGCGCCCCCGGAGCGACCACGGTGGACCGCGCCGAACTGCGGGGGCTGGCCCTGGCGGGGGTGCGCACACGCCTGCGCGAGAGGCCGCCGCTGTGGGCGTGGGCCGGTTACCGCCTCTTCGGCTCCCGGCTCCCCTACCGGTACCGGATGTGGGCCCGCGACGACGCGGCCGGGCGCTGGTTCGCGGTGCGCCGCTTCGGCTGGGGCCTGGTCGCACTCGTGGCCGTGATGGCGGCGTGTGCTCCCCTGGCGGTGGTCGGAGCCCTCTACGCGGGGGTTGACCCCTGGGGCACGGAGCACACGATGGGGTTGGTGCCCAAGGCGGTGGAGACCGTGCTGGCGCTGGGCGCCCTGTGGTCGGCGTACTGGATCGCGGTGCAGTTCGTCGTCCGGCCCGACCGCGGCTCGGTGCTGGCCCGGCACGGCTTCTCCCCCGGCGCCGAACCCCCGGCCGGGGCTGCCGGACACCACGGCTGACACAGCTACGCCCGCAGGCATCTCCACTGCCTTGTCAAGACGTCGATGCTGCGGGGCGGGTGTAGGGACGCCCGTCCCGCAGCATCGCCCACAACACGTTGATCCGCTGCCTGGCCAGACACAACACCGCCTGGAAATGGAGCATCCCCTCGGCCCGCTCTCGCCGGTGGTACTCCTGCGAGGTCCCCTGCCTGAGCAGCGCCGACTGCGCCGAGAGGCAGAACAGGCGGCCCCGTCCGCGGCTTGCAGTACCGGGGTCTGCGGTTGTTGTTCGTCCGCTCGCCCGAGTCCCGAGAGACGGGGCACACCATCCCTCGGCGTTCATGACATGCCTTTGACGATCGTCGGTCCGGTGGTGCGGACATCGACTGACGAGGTGGAGCTACGGTGCCACCCGTCGAGTTCTCCGAGGCGGGCCTTGACGGCACCGTGGTGGACGCCGATGCCTACGACGACGATCCCCTGCTCCGGCAGCCGGGTGGAGTGTGCCTCACAGCAGCGCCGCGACCTGCTGGGCAGCCTTGCGGCCGTCCTCCAGGCCGATCTGGGTGGCGCGGGGGCGCAGTCGTTGGTCGAGGAGTTCTCCGGCGACCTCGGTGAAGTCCGGGCCGTCGGTGATCCTCACGATGCGTAGACCCTGTCGTTCGAGCTCGTCGAGTTCTGCGTCTTCGGCCACGTTGGCGAGTGCTCCCGCTCGAGGGCCGATGAAGATGATGGCGTCGAGGTTCTTCTCCTCGGCCAGTGCGACGGTGCTGGGGAGGCGGGGGGCGTCGCAGTAATGGGCGCCGTCGAATCGGACCGGTGGGAAGAATCCGGGTACGGCGCAGGATGAAGCGACGGCTGTGGCCAGATCAATGCCGTCGCTTCGTGTCCACGACACGGTCTCGCCGGTTTCACAGCGCACGCTGGTGATGCGCAGGTCGCCCTGCGGCCAGATGGAAAGCGGCAGCAGGGACCGGAACAGGTGCACGGCCGCGTCTTGGTCCAGGTCGCGTGTGGCGGCCATGGCGAGATGGCCGATGGCGCGGGCGCGCTCGATGCCCGGTCCTTCGGGGGAGAGCATCAGGCGCATGATGTCCGGTGGAACCGCGCTGGTGCCGCCACGGGTGTCGGTGGTGGCGCCGGGGGTTGGTTCGGGGAGCGGTGCCGGTGACGTGAGCAGGGCGCCGCTCTGTTCGGCGCGGGCGCGCTCGACCAGGTCGACTCCGCCCATGGCCATCGTCGCGACGTAGGCTCCGGCCGATGTGCCGACGGCGACCGAGCAGGCCGAGGGGGTGAATCCCGCGTGCTCGCACAGGGCGGCGAGCACACCGGTCTCCCAGGCGATGCCGACCAAGCCGCCTCCGCCGAGGATCAGTCCGGTGTTCATGTCCAACTCCTTGCGTGGGTGGGGTGCTGGTCGAGGGTGTGTGCTCACCACGTGCCGACCGTTGGGGTCTAGGGCCTGTTTGGTAACCGGTGCGATCAGGGATCAAAGCACCGATCCGGTCACACCGGGCGTGTCACCCCGCACAGCAGCGAAGCCTTCGGTAGACGAGTCAACGACCAAGAAGACCGAGCCCACCGAAGGCTTCGCTGTGACTCTACCCAAACCCCGGCGCGGTGACCTCACCGACGCCCAGTGGGCGCTGCTGCGCCCCCTCCTGCCCGCCCCGACCACGGGCCCGCCCTCCCTCGCGGTCCAAACGCCAACTGATCGACGGCATCCGCTGGCGTGTGCGGGCCGGGGCGCCCTGGCGGGACGTGCCCGAACGGTACGGGCCCTGGCAGAGCGTCTACGACCTGTTCCGCCGCTGGTCCCTGGACGGCACCTGGGCCCGGATCCTGGACTCGCTGCAGTCCTTCGCCGACGCGGCGGGGCTGATCACCTGGCAGCTCAACGTCGACTCCACCATCGTGCGCGCCCACCAGCACGCGGCCGGAGCCGCGAGAAAAAGGGGGAAGGTCCAGGTCACGGAACGGACGAGCCCGACGACCACGCCCTGGGGCGCTCGCGCGGCGGGTGGACCACCAAGATCCACCTGGCCTGCGAGCAGGGCCAAAAGCCCTTGGCGGTGGTCGTCACCGCGGGGCAGCGGGGGGACGCCCCGCAGTTCGAGCCGGTCATGGAGCGTGTGCGCGTGGCGGGGCGGGGCCGGTCGGGGCCGGCGCGCACCCGTCCGGTGCGGGTGCGCGCCGATAAGGCCTACAGCTCGAAGCAGATCCGTGCCTACCTGCGCAGACGCAAGATCAAAGCGACGATCCCCGAACCCGCCGACCGGGTGCGCAACCGCAAGCGCAAGGGGCGGGCCGGTGGGCGCCCGCCGGGCTTTGACAAGGTCGACTACCGGGCCCGGCACGCGGTGGAGTGCGGGATCAACCGGCTCAAACGCAACCGGGCGGTGGCCACGCGCTATGACAAGCTCGCGCTTCGCTACGAGGCCACCGTCCAGATCGCTGCCATCAACGAATGGCTCTGACTTACCAAACAGGCCCTAGGGGGCCGTCTCGGTCCCCGGGTCGAAGGGGACTCCGGTGAGCTGCTCGCTCGCCGCCCACAGCCGCCTGCCCTCCGCGGGGTCGTCGGCGCCCGTGGGCAGCTTGGCGGGCTTGGGGGTGCCGGAGGTCTGGTCGCGTCCGGCGGGGCCGATGAATTCTCCGGAGCTGACGCGCGTACTGGTCGCCGCGTACAGGGAGGGCCAGGCCGCGCCCTCGGCCGAGCCCATGAGCAGGCGCGCGGCGATCGGGGTGATCAGGCGGCTCAGAGCGTCGCTGCCGTGCTGCTGCAGTCCGGTCATCGCCGACCCCGGGTGGACGACGAGCGCCTCGACGGGGCCGGCTGCCGTGCGGCGCGCGAGTTCGAGGGTGTAGACGATGTTGGCGCGCTTGGACTTGGCGTAGGCGCCCATGGCGCGGTAGCCCTTCTCGCTCATCAGGTCGTCGAGCCTGCCCGTCGGCCACCGCGCCGCGATGGCGCTGACGGTGACCACGCGCGGCGCGGACGAGCGGCGCACGGCGGGCCAGACCTGGGCGTCGAAGGCGAAGTGGCCCAGGTGGTTGATGCCGACCGTCATCTCGAAACCGTCGCGTGTCAGCCGGCGCTCGGGCAGGTTCATCACGCCGGCGTTGTTGAAGAGCAGGTCGATCGTCTCGGTCTCGGTGATGCGCGTGGCGGCGTCGCGGACGGAGGAGAGGTCGGACAGGTCGAGCAGCAGTGTGTCGGCCCGGGCCCCGGGGGCGGCGGCGCGCACAGCCTGCGCGGCCTGGTCCAGCTTGGTCCGGCTGCGTCCGGCCAGGATGATGCGGGCCCCGTGCCGGGCCAGGACGCGCGCGGTCTCGAGTCCGATCCCGCTGCTCCCACCGGTGATCAGCGCCGTGCGGCCGCTCTGGTCGGGGATGCTGTCAGGCGTCCAGTGGTTCATCTCTGTGGCTCTCCGCCGGTTCGTTGTGTGCTGCGCGCGGGTCATGCGGCGCTCGGAAGGGTCGTGATGCCGAGCTGCAAGAGCATGCCGAGGATGTCCTCGGCGAAGGTGGCTTCGGCGATCTTGTGGTCCTTGATGCGGTACACGGCGGTGCCCAGCCATCGGGCGTGCCTGCCGGTGGGAGCGGTGCCCATGAATGCGCCGGTGTGGGTGCCGCTGTTGGTGAACAGCAGCACGACGGTGTCGCCCTGTGCGACGACCTGGATGACGTCCAGGCGCATGCCGGTGAAGGCGCCGACGGCGTTGGCCGCCATGAATTTCTTGTAGGCGTCGATGCCGTGGTGCTCGCCCAGGCTGCCGCCGCGCCAGATCATGTCGTCGGCCCAGAGCTCGTCGATCGTGTCGAGGTTGCCTCCGTTGACGACTTCGTCGACGAAGCGTCTGACGACCGCGATGTTCGCTTCGGTGCTTGCGACGGGGCTCATGGTGGCCTCGCTTTCAGGGGGTGCCACGGCAGCCCCTTGCGTAAGCGGAAAGCTACTCACAGTGGTGCATGGAGCAGTCCGGATGGCGGCCGGCTGCCCGGCCAGGAGGTCTTCTGTGGCGCGTCCCCAAGTTAAGGGACCGGTGGTCTGATGTCAAAAGACCGGCAGTCTGTATCCTTGGGGTATGACAAACTTCCAGCGTGCGCGCAGTGAGGAGCAGCGCGAGATACGGCGCCAGGCCATCCTCGACACCACCGCGACCATGCTCGAGGAGATGCCCGCCAGTGCCGTCAGCCTCAACGAACTGAGCCGCCGTGTCGGGCTGGCGAAGTCCAACGTGCTGCGCTACTTCGAATCCCGCGAGGCGATCCTGCTGGAGCTGCT
Source organism: Nocardiopsis sp. NPDC006198 (assembly GCF_040613895.1). NCBI lineage: Bacteria > Bacillati > Actinomycetota > Actinomycetes > Streptosporangiales > Nocardiopsidaceae > Nocardiopsis > Nocardiopsis sp. NPDC006198. The sequence goes on from NZ_JBEXSY010000015.1 coordinate 26,733, forward strand.
CGACCGTGCCTGGCAGCAGTGGATCGCCGACCTGCCCGCCCTCCTCGACGCCGGCATCGACCGGGCGGCGTCCGTGGACCGGCGCACGGAGCAGTTCGCCACCGTCACCGCGGACTCCCTCGCCGAGCGCCGGGTCCTGTGCGACCTGCTGAGCGCGCAGGCGGGGGTGCTGGAGCACAACGTCTCCGCCGAGGTGGCCGCCCGCTACAAGCGCGCGGCCGTGGCCAACGTCGCCGAGATAGCGGCGTTGGCCCACCGGCACCTTCCCGAGCTGGGCAACAGCGCACCCCAGCTGATCGCGGCCATGATCATGGCCATCGGTGCCGTGTGGACGCACTCCCGCCCCTCCGAGACGATGCTCGCCGCCTACCAGGCCGACCCGTCACTCACCGCGTTCAAGCTGGACTTCGCCACCGCGCTACAAGACATGCTGGCCACGCTCGCCGCGGGCACCATCGCCCGCGCCTCCCTTTGACCCACCCGTGCCGGAGCGACGCCGCGGACGACACGGCAACCGTCTCGCGGCCCAGGCCGCCACAGGGCGGTGAGGGTGCGCACCGTCGCCACGATCTCGCGACGCCGCACGTCATGCGCCGTGCCGGGCTCGGGCACCGGGGACACGTCCGGGCCCGATAGGGAGAGGTACACCACCAGCGCCAGCCGTCCTTCGGCCGGCAGGGCCCGCGTGGTCCTGCCTGCCTCCTGAGCCGCCACGAGCTTGCGGTCCTTCCCGCTCCGGGCTGCGGCAATGCGTTCGGAGAGCTGCGTCGTCGCCCGTTCGAGCCGGTACCGGGCGCAGTCGGCCGGACCACCTTGGGACGGGCCTGGTCGTCATCGAAGAGCGCGCCGGCGCACTCCGCGTACCCCTCGGGCGTGATCGGAACGGCATCGACCACCTCGGCCACGCACTCGCCGAACACCGCATCGAACAGGCCCGCTGCTCCCGAACGCCCGGCCACAGGACATGTGACCGACGAGCAGCTCTTACCGCCTGGTTCCTGGTCCGATCTTCCTCAACCCCCGACCAGGCACAACAGTTTCGACACGAAAGTCATTTTTATGGCTTTCCATCCCTTGCGAGGGTTTCTGTGCCCGCACATCGAGTTCCCTACGGTTTCGCTCCGTTTCACCCGTCCGGGCTTTTCCAGGACGCCTGTCCACATGTGGCCAGCCAGGTGGACGAAGAAGAACACGGTTCTGTGGCGGGCGGCGTTCGCAGGGTATATTGCGGCGCTCTTCTCCACCACGGACCGCTTCGCGCTGACGATTGGTGAAAACCCCTGGTACGGGATGACGCCAGGGTGAATACTGCCCTCGACGGGTCGCTGAGGATCCCGGGCCCCCACGGGCGGTCCGAGGACGAGGCACGGGCCTGCCGCAGGCCGTACTCGCCCCTGGGTCGACATGCCGAAAAAACGGCTCTGCTGTAATAGGTGATCAATGTCTACGCCACGCCCGCCGAGGTGCTGCGCGAGGTGGTTCCGGAGCTGGACGAGGCGCAGCTGTCCCCCTACCGGGGTCTGGCGTCCTTCACCGCCGCCGACTGGTTCCACGGCCGCCAGGGCGCGGTGGAGGAGCTCCTGGAGAGGGTGCGCCGCCATCGGCTGGTACTGCTGCTGGGCCCCTCGGGGGCGGGCAAGTCCTCCCTGGTCCAGGCCGGATTGCTACCAGCACTGGCCGAAGGCGGGGTGCCGGGCAGCGACCGGTGGCTGCCCGTCCTGGTGCGCCCCGGCCGGGACCTGGCTGCGGAACTGGCGCGGGACGGGAACGGCGGTATCGGCCAGGCCGTGGAGCACCGGTTGCGGGAGACCGGCTCTGAGCGTGTGGTGCTGGTCATCGACCAGTTCGAGGAACTCCTCACACGCGCACCCACCGCCCCCGACCAGACCACCTCCACCCCGGGGCTGGACCTGGTGCAGGAGCTCCTCGACGCCCTCGACGCGCACACCCCGCTCAACGTGGTCCTGATCATGCGCAACAACTTCTACTCCCCGCTGGCCGAGGCGGCCCCGCACCTGCTGGAAGCCGCCAAACCCGGGTCGGTGGACATCCCCGCCCACCTCAGCACCCCTGAACTGGACGCCATCATCACCCGCCCCGCCCAGGACGCGGGCGCCCGGTTCGAGGACGGCCTGCCCCAACGCATCATCGACGACCTGCGCCAGGCGAGCACGGGCCGCCATGTGGCGGCCACCCTGCTGCCCCCGCTGCAACTCGCCCTGAGCCAGCTGTGGGAGCGGCGCGACCACGGCCGCCTGGCCCACCAGACCTACGCAAGCATCGGCAAGGTCTCGGGAAGCCTGGCAGCCTGGTGCGACAACGCGGTGGGGCAGTTACCGCAGGCCCAGCGCCTGATCGCCCACCGCATCCTCACCGCCCTGGTGCACCCGGCCGACGATGCCCAGGCCATCCCCGCCACCCGCAGGCAGGTCCCCCTTCCCGAGCTCAGAGCCCTGGCCGCCGACACACCCGCCGCCGACGCGGACTTCGACAAGGTCCTGGACTCCTTGAGTACGGACCGGATCATCGCCACCACCAGCCCCGGCGACGCCCGTGCCGGTGACCCCATCGTGGAACTGGTCCACGACGCGCTCATCCGCGACTGGGAACAACTGCGCACATGGGTGGACCGCGACCGCAAGTTCACTTATCGGCAGTAAGGTTTAGAAAAATCGCGCGCTCCCCGACAAGCGCCGACGGCGCGGGGAGCATTCGAACCAGTTCGGGTGACCGAGGGGCCACAGGGGTGATGGTCAGTCGTGCGGGACGGCGAAGCACACGACTAGCACGAAGACGAATCCCAGCGTGCCGAGTAGGAACGGTGGGCCGTCCGGAAGCGCGACGCGCTCACCGATCCACGTTAAGGGCCCCAGTCGACGCCCCAGGCAAGTTCGGTGAACCCGGTCCCGTACCCCTGGATCAGATGCAGGCCCTCGGGACCGGGCCATCTGCCACCTGGCCTACTACGCCGGGCTCCGGGCCGCCGAGATCGTCGCCCTGGACGTGACCGACATCCGCCTCTCGGCGAGGAAGGGGTGGTTCTCTCGAACGCCCGGCAACAGGACAAGTAACTCGCGAGTAGCTACGGCGTTGGGATGGGGACCCGTACTTGGTTCGCCCCCAGGTGTTCGCGCACCACCGCAGGGCGGCCGGAGCCGCGCAGGGCGAAGAAGGCGTCCACGGCGGCGAGCCGGTTGTTGATGTTGGCCGCGCCCAGGTCGGTTAAGGAGGCGAGCTCGCCTGCCAGGTCCGCCGGGAGGTCCACGGTGCGGCGGGGCCGACCGGTCCGTGTGTTTCCAGAAGTCTAATCGGGCGCTTGTTCTCAACCAGGGGTCACTCACCGCCCCCACCATCATCACCGCCATTGCCGCTGCCCCCGGGGGTTGGCATCAACATCCCGAGGAACCACATGCCCATTCCGAGTGGAAAGAGCCACTCGATTGATCCTGCTTCGATGCCAAACTCTTGGACAAGGATCGGGGTGGAAAATGCGAGGGCCCCGCCGATGAGCAAAGCGATCTCGAACTTCTTCAGGAGCTTGGGAACATTTTCTGGGCTCATTCGTTAGATCCTTCCTTGTCCTCAGGGAGTGCACTACACAGCACGAGGGCCCTCATGCGAATGTGTCGCGAAGCACCCTTGCCTTCAGGGAAGTACCGCTCTTGGAGGACAGCGAAGACCGATATCTGGTCGGTGCGCATCTGGGCGTGAGCTGGTGATCGCCTCCGCTGACTCTTCGGCGACCTCCGACGAGGGGAGGTCGAACCGGCCTTCTGGTCGGTGGGGCGCTTCTTCTGTCCACGCTTGCCCATGGGCGCCAGGCCTCCTCGCGATGGTCATCACGTGAGCGAAGGAACACGTGGAGTAAAAGGTATCCGCAGCGGCCGTTGGCCGAAACCGGACTTCCCCTTCAGGTGGGCGAATCCGGGTGCGAGGAACGCCGGAACTCGCGCTACCTAAACCCCACGTAGGGGACGGACAAGATAAGCCGAAAAGGGGCAACGGTCCTGCATTTCCGCAGGTCAGGAGGTAGACCAATCCGCCCGCTCGGAGTGGTATAGCGGTCCGGAGTGGTTCGTCCCGATAGCGGCCGGTTCTGACTTCCGGTAACTGCTCTTGTCAGTGCGGCCAGAGGCAACCCCTGGCTTCACTGGAAGACGCCGTTGCCCCTTTCCGGCGTACTTGGCTCGCCCCCACCTTCGGCTACCGCGAGTTCCCCGCGGAAGCATCACTCACTTCCGCCGCCATCATCTCCCTCCTGGTTGAGCATGCTTTGCGGGCTCCAGAACTTCCGCAGGGGGCCCAGGCCGTACCAGGTCAGGAAGCCGACAAAGCCGAACAAGAAAAACCCCTCAAGGAGCTCGCCCCTGGAGAAGGCCCAGATCCCCATGAGCACGGAGAACTGGGCGATCAGCGCCAGGACGGCGATCGTGCACACGACCAAGACGGTCTTCATGATCCCAAAGACGCCCGCAACGGATTCGTGCAACTCGTCCGCAGAGTTTTTCTGTTCCGCTCGATCCGCCTCTGCTCGCGGCCCGGCGTCGGGCGGAGCGATACCAGGGAGGGGGGCGGCCGCTGTCGGGCGGGGGTTGGGAAAGTCCGGTGGGTGCCCTGATGGCAGCCTGGTTGCAGCCCCGCCCCACAAGGATCGAGCTGCCTGCCAGAAGAAGGCTACGGATCCAACCCACAGCGCAGCCCCGAGATACCAAATCACCCCACTCCACGCAAAAGGCGCAAGGAGAGCACATGATATGGAAAGCCCTAATAGTATCAGACTTAGGCGGGTTCGATTTTTCAATAGAAACGCTCCTGTTGTTCTTGTCCCCACCCTTCTAAACGCAGGCACCGCTTCGGTGGTTCCACGACTAACAGGAACGCGCATCCGGGTGGCGCCCATTCGAGTCCGGTTCCTGATGAATGATCACGGAATGTCGCATTCAGGACTTCGGGAGCGTCGAGTCTTTTCGTGGCGTGGCGCAATTGGCTGCGCGACTCGCTGACCAGGTTCCGCGAGAGGGCGCCCTGCGGCGGAGCCGCCAACCACCGAGGCGGTGCGGCGTGGTTCGCGTGGCTATCACCGAACCCTCCTTATCGGCGATGCGTCAACCCAGAATGACGGATCCGGGTACGAGGGAGCCCCCGCGCAACGCGACGTTGCGCGGAGGATGTCGTGATATCGCTGTGACTTCCGGCGGGGTCTACCGCCAACGGCTGCAGCGATCCTCCTCGCCCCCCGTCTCCGGGCAAGGGTGGCCTAGGCGGCACCGGAGCGGCACAATGAGGGATTTCGAGGGCTTCAGGAATCCCTTTCCTCATGACACAACAAAAACCTCTTGTTGCCCATGGGTCCACAAAAACCCAAATGAGACAAATGTAAAGATACATCTCACAATAGGGCAATCAGGGCTTTTTGTTAGAAATATGCACAGGGCAAGATGGCCTGCCTCTGTTTGTCTCGAATAAATTCTTGGATCGCCGGGAAAAGCACATAAGATGGCTGGCACTCACTTCTTAAACCGAAATCCCACTCCCCCTTCCCTCGAAAGCCTTCTCTGGAGCGATGCGTGGCCCGACCGACCCTCCCCGACGGCTCCGAGGGAACGACGTCCTCCCTGCCGCCCGTGGACACCTCCTCCTACACCCGCAGCGAAGCCACCCGCCTCCTGTGCGCGGGGGCCTACCTCGACCCCGCCTTCCGCGGAACCGCCGTCACCGAACTCATCGAACACCCCGAACGCATCGCGCCCCCGTCCCTGGGTTACGACGCGGTGACCGTGCTCCGGCACTGCCTGCGTGCCAGGAGCATGGATGTGAAGGCCGCGGTCCTGGTCCTGGCGGTTCTGGTGTCCGGGGCCGTGGTGGCCGTGGGGCTGATGGCCGGGGAGGTGCCGAACACGGAACTGATGAGCCGGATCGATTACGCCCTGCCCGGGGAGGCAGCTCAGGAGGCCCCCTCCGGTGAACAGACAGACCAGGAGGTCCGCGCCGCCGCCGAGGAGGCCCGCGCCGCCGTCGAGGAGGCAGCCAGGAAGGCCCCCTCCGCCGGGGAGATGGGACTGGCCGCACTCCTCTCCCTGGTCCCGCTCGTCCTCGTCGGTCTGCTGTCCCGAGCGCGACAGAAGCTTCTGGGTCGGAGCGAATCGCTCCTGACGGTGGTCATCGGGGGCGCCATCGATCCGGCCAGGCCGACCCACCGCTTCCTCGCCAAGCTCCTGGGCCTGGCCAACCTGGCGCTCACGGTGCTGTGGATCATGCCCGTGTGGGCGTTCCTTCGGGGCGGCCACGTCCTCGCTGCCCTGGCCGTCCTCTTCCTGCCTCTGCTCCTCCTCGTGATCGGCGTGTGGCACCGGCTCGCTCTCTCCCGAGTCCTGTGGACGGAGCTGTCCCGCCACTCCTTCACCGGCAGGGCCCCGAGGACCCCCCTGTTCGCGAAGCGGCACGAGGACATACTGGACGCGATCGGCGAGGAGCAGTTCTCCCGCCTCGTCCTCTACAACGAGGACCAACCCTTTCTCGGCGCCGGTGAGTCCTACCGCCCCTGGTCGCTGGCACTGGAACTCGAACGCCTTCCCGGAGTCCCGCACGGGGCCGAGCCCCTGGACGGTCGACGCGTCCTCGACCTCATCACCCCGCAGTTGGTGAGGCTCGCCGAGGTCTCCTCCCGGACCAGTCGGGACCGTCTCAAGGACCTGGAACTACAGGAGTGCGTCTTCCTCCCGGCCGCCCTCCCCGACGGCGTGTGGCACGCCGACCACCTCTACGAGGAGAGCAACGTCCGTGAACACCTCGAAGCATCCGTCGGGGAGGGCGCCGAGCAACGGCGGCACTTCCTGCGGATCCGGGTGGGCGGATGGGACGAGGAGGTCGTCACCACCGTCTTCGTGCGGGTGCACACCCAGGGCGACCTCCTGATCCTGGAGGTGCTGCCCTACGTCCTGCCCCCGTTGCGGAGCTCCTTCCACGAGGTGGACGCCCTCACCGCACGGTCGGCCCGTTTCCCGGTGTCGGCTCTGGTGACCGCGCCCGCGATGACGATGGCCGTCCTGGCCCGCGGGGTGGGCACCCTCAAGTCGTGGTGGTTCGAATGGTTCGGGCTCGGAGTCGGGGAGACACAGGAGGCGCCCCGGCTCAGCATCCGCGAGTCGGGCTCGCGCGACACCCGGTCGGCGTTCCAGGAGATGGACGTCAACCGGTATGTCAAGACCATCCAGGACCGCATCACCTCCGGGGCCCAGCAGGCCCTGGTCGGAGCGGGCTACCGGACCGAGGAATTCCAGCAGCGGGTGGTGAACATCAGCCGCGGAGGCGTGTTCATCGGCGGTTCCATGAGCGGATCGATCGCCACCGGAGCCGCAGCGCAGGCCGTCACCGATCGGGTGGCCAAGAAAAAGCGGAAAGGACAAGAAGTAGCACCATGACCCACGACGACACCGCACCTGCGGCGGGCTCTGTCTCCATCGGTGGTTCGCTGCACGGCGGAGCGGTCTCCACCGGCACGGGCGGCTCCGCCGAGGTTTCCGCGCCAACGGATCCCGACCACAGGGAGGAGCCCCGCCCCGCCGCCCCGGCCGCACTCCCCCGGGGAGCGGCCGGCAACCGCGCCCCCGGATCCGTCGCCATCGGCGGTGACGCCCGGGGAGTGGCGATCTCCACCGGTGACCACGGCACCGCGCGCTTCGAGGCCCCTTCCGACGCCGTGCACGACGAGCGCTACCGGGAGCTGTTGGAGCAGGTCCGTCTGCTGCGCCAGCAGCTTCCCCTGTTCGCCGACGCGGCGGGGGTCGCCGAGGTCGAGGCCGAGCTGGTCCAGACGGAGGAGGAGATCACCCAGACCGGCACCGCCGCCCCGGGCCTGCTGCGCCGGTTGTGGGAGCGGCTGGAACAGGCGAACACCGCGCTGGGCGCGCTGACCTCGGCCACCGCCCTGGCCGAGACGGTGCGACAGCTCACCGGCTGAGGGGGGACCGTGCCCGATTCCACGAACGCGCGCTGGGACGCCGACCTGCAAAGCTGGGTCGGAGGAACCCATCCGGAATCCGCTGAAGGCGAGACACCGAGGCAGCTGAACATACCGCCCCTGATGTTGGTGCCCCTGGTCGTCCTGCTCATCGTGGTGGCGGTGGCAGCGGCGGTCGTCATCAGCAGGTCCGGGGACAGTGAGTCGCCGCAGGACCAGCCGGCGAGCGAGTCCCAGAGCGCGGACGTGACGGTCTCCTCCGTCCCCGATGACGCCGGAGGGGAGGAGACCTCGGCCGGCGGTGATGACGGCGGCTCCGGTTCCTCCTCCGCAGGGGGGTCGGTCGACGAGGTCGTGACCCTGGTCAACAGGGAGCGTGCGTCAGCCGGGTGCGACCCGCTGAAGGTGGACCCACAGCTCACCGCCGCCGCCCAGGAGCACAGCGAGGACATGGACCGGCACGACTACTTGAGCCACGAGTCCCCTGAGGGCGAGGGGCCGGGCGACCGGACCAGCCGCCACGGCTACGACGCGTGGGGCGCGGAGAACGTCGCCAAGGGGCAGACGAGCGCCGCCCAGGTCATGGACGCCTGGATGGGCAGCCGGGGCCACCGCGACAACATCCTCAACTGCGACCTGGTGGCGATCGGCGTGGGAGAGTCCGGCAACGCCTGGACCCAGAAGTTCGGCTGGGAGTAGGGGAGCGAGACTGGTACGGGGGCGAACCAAGTACGCCGGAAAGAGGCAACGGCGTCTTCCAGTGAAGCCCGGGGTTGCCTCTGCCCGCACTGGTAAGAGCATTTGTCGGAGGTCAGGACCGTGCGATATCGGGGCGAATCACACCAGATCGCTAGACCACTCCGAATGGTCGGATTGGTCTACCCCCTGAACTGCAAGAATGCAGCGTTACCGTTGGATTTTCCGCGCCCGCCACCGGGCCTCCTCGACGGGGCGAAGCTCCGCGCCGCGCGCGAGGTCACAGGGCTCATCCACCGCACAGACCACGTCCCAGGGGTGTAGCGATGTGGTACGAGAGGGAGCCGAGCCAATGCGTGACGACCAGGCCGTTCTTCCACAGCACACTCAGGTGCTGACTCGCGGTCGCCATGGAGACCCCGGCGTGATGGGCCACCTGAGTGGTTGAGTACCCGTGAGTGGCCACTGTGCACAGGACCTCGGCGCGGGTCCGGCCAAGGAGAGTTCCCAGCGACTCGCCGGCACGGGGCGTCCGCCAATAGGAAGGTGAACTCGCCAGTCTTACCACGCTGGCGGGCACAGCACCGCGATCGTGGAGCTGTCGACGCTCCGCGACCGGAGAGGCACGGGTCGAGGAGGACCACCACAGGATCTGGTGGGAGACCCCGTGTCGTGCTCAGAACGGGGTCTCATAGAGGCATGGATCTCTCCCTCCTCGACGCCTGGAACCTGTGGTGGTCCGGGCAGCAACTCACCGGCCACACCCTGTACGGCGTGCCCGTGCTGTGGTTGGGCAGACTCGGGAAACTGCTCGCGTTCCTCGCCGGTACCACCATCCTCCTGGACGTCATCGGCCCGGCCCGGCTGACGACCTGGGGGCGCGCCCTTCGTACCGAGCGCGAAGGCCCGTACTTCATCGTCGGACTACTTGGTGTGGTGCTGCTCGGGTTGTTGCTGCTCATCGTGGCGGTCGCGCTCGTACCGAGCGCTGTGGCGGAACGATGGGGGGCGCCCCTCCTCATCGCCCTGGCCGTGCTCGCGGTCTACCCCACCGTCTGGCTGCTGCTGCTCCACGGGCCGTCCGCGGTGGCCGGCTTCGGGGCCCTGTTGGAGCGGCCCCGCTTCGAGCGAGCGGTACGCGTCATCGCGGTCCCGCTGTTCCTGCTCGGGTTCGCCCTGGACTACCTCGCGTCCTAGGCAGGCGCCCCGGGGGCGGTGAGGGTCAAGGCAGGCCCCGGGAGACTCAGCCCGTTCGCGAGTGTCGGAAACGCGGTGCCGGCTCCGTCCCGGGTACACCTGGCCACACCGGGCCACGCGACGAAGGAGAACCACCATGACGATTCAGCGGATGGACAACGTCGGCATCGTCGTCGACGACCTGGATGCCGCCATCGCCTTCTTCACCGAACTCGGCATGGAGTCGGAGGGCAGAGCGCAGATCGAGGGTCCCTGGGCGGACCGCACCGTCGGACTCGACGGCGTCCGCTGCGACATCGCGATGATGCGCACCCCAGACGGACATGGGCGTCTTGAGCTGGCAAAATACCACTCCCCGGTGCCGATCGGCACCGGGCCGCACAACCCGCCGCACAACACGCTCGGCATGCATCGCGTCATGTTCGCCGTCGACGACATCGAGGACGTCGTCGCCCGCCTGCGCACTCACGGTGCCGAACTCGTCGGTGGGCTGGCCCGGTACGGGGACAGCTACCGGCTCTGCTACGTCCGTGGCCCCGAGGGAATCATCGTCGGGTTGGCCGAACAGCTCGGCTAGCGACCCGTAGCCGCCGACCTCCGAACGAGCGGGGAACGCACCCAGCCGTGGCCGGCCGGCCACGCTCCCGCGACACGGGGGACACCACGCCGGTCGCGGGCGCCCCGGCCCCGGGCGGCCCTAGAGGCTCGAGTCGGGCGCCTCGAAGACGGCGTCGCCGTCGAGGTAGCGCCTCGGCGAGGTGCCGACGGTGCGGCGGAACGCCGCCAGGAACGCGCTCGATGTCGCGTACCCCGTGGCGTGTGCGACCCGGGCCACGGACTGGCCTTCGGCGAGGAGTGGCAGGGCGGCTCGCAGCCGCATATGGGTGCGCCAGCGGTCGAAACTCATGCCCGTGTCCTCGACGAACAGCCGTGTCAGGGTACGCCGGCCCACTCCGACGGCCCGAGCGTGGGCCTCGAGGCTCCGCCGGTCCGCGGGATCGGCGAGCAGCGCATCGGCCACGGCGCGCACACGGCCGTCGACGGGACGGGGCACGTCGATGGGCATCGTCGGCAGGGGGTGCAGAAGGTCCAGCACGACCGCCTCGGCCCGCAACCGTACGTCGTCGGCGAGGTCCTGCCGACTGAGGTATTCGATCAGGTGGGCCAGCAGTCCGTTGACACCTACCGGCGTGGGCCCCGTCCAGTCCAGACCGCACTGGTCCGGTTCGAGGTAGAGACAGCGCAGCACCGCGTCGCGGGTCGCACCGGTCCGGTGGACGACCCCCGCGGGCACCCACAGCGCCCGCGTGGGCGGCAGGACCCAGTAGGTGTCCTCGACGGCGATGCCGAGCACACCGTGTCGGGACCAGGCCAACTGGTGCTTCGTGTGGCTGTGCGGGGGTATCCACTGCCCCGACGACAGGGGAAAGCTCCCGACGACGATCGTCCCCGCCCCGGGCGGGACGGCTCCTAGGTCGTCTTCGCTCATGCGCTCCAGGGTATGGCCTCAACTCGACACGATGTGGCCCCATAGCGGATTGTGGCCGACACGGCCCGTGCATAGCTTCTTCGCATGCCGGTCAATCACCCGCGCCGACGGCGCTGCTCCACGACGAAACTGCCGACCACGCCGCAAGGGCGTGCGTCATGACCTCGGCGTCACCCCTCACAGCGACCGCCGGCCGCCGTCGGCTGGCGCTGTTCCTGCTGTGCTTCGTGCAGTTCATGCTCGTCCTGGACGACACGGTGGTGAGCGTCGCCCTCCCCAGCATCCGGCACGAGCTCGGCTTCGGCGCCGCGGGCCTGGCCTGGGTGGCCAACGCGTACTTCCTCGCCTTCGGCGGGCTGCTGCTGCTGTTCGGCCGTGCGGCCGACCTGCTGGGCCGACGGCGCGTCTTCCTCTGCGGGGTGGCGCTGTTCGGTGCGGCGAGCCTCGCCTGCGGACTGGCCCAGGAACCATGGCAGCTCGTGGCCGGACGGTTCGCCCAGGGGGCGGGCGCGGCCATGGCCGGACCGGCCGCGCTGTCCCTGATCACGCTCCTGTTCCCCGAACCCGGGGAGCGGGCCCGGGCCCTCGGCGTGTGGGGAGGCATCGCGGGTCTGGGCGGCACGATGGGCCTGGTCGTCTCCGGTGTGCTGACCGACCTCACCTCCTGGCGCTGGATCTTCCTGATCAACCTGCCCGTGGCCGCTCTGGCTCTGGTGCTGCTCCCCCGCGTGGTCCCCGAGAGCCGGGCCGCCCGCCGAGCACGCCTGGACGTACCGGGTGCGGTACTGGGCACCGGCGCCGTCGTGTCCCTGGTCTACGGTTTCCTCCGGGCCGGGGAGGCGGGCTGGGGCGGCACGGCCTTCGTGGGACCGCTGCTCCTCGCTGTCGCCTTGGCGGCGGCGTTCCTCGTGGTCGAGTCGCGTACGGCCGAGCCGTTGGTGCCGTTGCCGTTCCTGGCCTTCCGGCCCCGTGCCGTCGCCAACGGCATGACCCTGCTGTTCTCCGCCGCTTTCTACGCGATGGCCTTCCTGCTGATGGTCCACCTGCAGACCGATCTCGGCTACGGCCCGCTCAAGGCGGGCGTCGCCTACCTGCCCTACGGCGCCGGAATCCTCGTGGGGCTGTGGCTCTCGTCCCGTGCGGTGCTCAGGTTCGGGATGCGCCGAACCCTGATCGTGTCGTTCCTGATCAGCGCGGCCGGTCTGCTTCTGCTGTCCGGTGTGGCACCGGGTGACGGTTACGCGTCCGGTGTGCTTCCCGGCCTGCTCGTCACGAGCCTCGGGTGCGGCCTGAGCCTGCCCGCCCTGGCCGTCGCCGCGGTGACGGGCACCACCGAGGAGAACGCCGGTCTGGGCGCGGCCCTCTTCAGCTCCGTCCAACAGGTGGGCGGTGCTGTGGGCCTGGCGGTGCTGGTCGCCCTGGCCGTGCGCCGCAGCGACGCCCTGACCGACTCGGTCGGCCCGTCGCTCGCCGCGACGGAGGGCTTCTCGTTCGCGCTCGTCGTCGCCGCCGTGCTGCTCGCGCTCGGCGCCGCCCTCATCGCCATGCTGCTCGGGAGCCGCCACTCGGGCTCCGGGGTCGACACCGGCGAGACCCCGGCACAGCAGGGGTAGCCGCCTGCGACCGCCCCTCCGACCGCCCCCTTCCGGCTCCAAGCCCCCGCTCCGGTCATCGCCCGGGCCCCGGGGGCCCACGACACGACCACCGCCCGAGTGCTTGCCCAGGTGGGAGGGGCCTGGAACCGCTACGCCCTCAACGATCACGCACAGTGACTGGAGTCGGGGGCCATGGAGAACACAGCTCACTCGATCGAGGGCCCCTACCAGCCTCAACCCCCTGGCCCCTCCTGCGGTACACGTGCGCGCGGTGTGGCGGGAGTGGAGTCCTCGGGGTGGCCCGTACTGCTGGGCGTGCGGGGCGAAGCGGCCGTAGTAGGGGGCCCCGGCGTCGAGGGCGGCCGTTCCCGGACCCAGCGTGGCCGGGGTCGGCCACAGACCCGCCCTCAACGCCGTCGTCGAGGCCTGCGACTGCGCCCCCGACGGCAGCGGGCCGGACACCCTCGCCGCCGGCCTCGAACGTCCTGGCCCGGCTGGAGCCCATCAGAACCCGGAACTGACCCGGCGCCGACCGGCCCAAGGGACATCACCGGCTCGCGCCACCGCCGAACGCCGACCGGCGGGCGCACGGGCCCTCGAGGCCCACTCGACAACGGTCGCCCGGACAAGTCCTGGACGACCACGATCCGTGCACCGGCACTTCCTGGGCGGGAACTATTCACACCCGTGCCGGACGGCGCCGGCGCTCACTCTCCGAAGACGCGCAATCGAACGGCACCCGATAGTGGCGCCTCCCGAAGCCGTGAACATCCGCTATCCGTTCCCGGGTCCTGGCGCAGTTTCAGTGGAGCAATCACACACCGTTAGTCTTCAGGATGATCTGGCAGAATCCGCCCCGTCTCCGGCATCCTGCCGACAACCTCGAACGCCATGGAAGAAGTCCGCCCATGGCTCTCCCGAGCGCTGTTCCCCGAGAACGTCGACATCACGGTCACCAGCGTGGAGAACACCCCGGCCGACCGGGCGCCGGTTCGCCGACCGTGTCGGGGAGACCCACGCTGCTGTCCATGACCTGTTCGCCAAGGGGCACAGCCACCGGTCGATCCAACACCACCTGGGCTCGGGCTCCGCCACCGTGGTCCGCTACGCCCGTGCGACCGACCCGATCGGCGAATCGCCGAGAGGATCGCCCCTTGCCGATCACCGCTCACCCGTCGTGGGCAACTACGACCCGGTGGGGGTCCCGGCGAGGCGCCCCGGGCTTCCTGGCAGGGCACATGGGGCACCACGCCGGTCGCGGGCGTTCCGGCCGCTCGGCCCGGAACGGTGTCCGGTCACTCGTGCACGGTGACGTTCACCTGCAGGGTCGAGCGGTCGGAGTCGCTCCCGGGCGCCGACCGGGCGGACGTGTACCACTGGCCCACGCCGACCGCCAGCGCCGCGGCCGCGATCACCACTCCCAAGGCCGTGAGCAGGAGCATCCTCGTGTCCCGCCGGGCCTCCTCGGCGGCCGGACCGTTCCCGGCGGAGCAGCACTCCGCCCTCTCCCGGGCGCGCCGGCCCCGCGCCCCGTCCCGGTTGTCGGGCACCCTCTGCCCTGCCTTTCCCCGCACACGAGGCCTCGACGCTCTCCGGTGGGGCCGCCGGGCCCCCTCCCCCCGCACCGTCAGTCCTTCGGCGGGAGCAGGATCATGGTGGGGCGCTCCTCGCCGTTCTGGTCCAGGCGCCGCCATGCCGTCACCCACCGCTGGAAGTCCTCCTCGGACCCTCCGCACGCGACCACGAACGCGTTGAGCACGGAGTACTTGGGGAGCTGGTCACCGCGCAGCGTCGCACAGAAGGCCGCCGCCGAGCAGAACTCCACCCGGCGGTTCATCTCCCGGAACGAGGGCTCCCCCGCCCACCGCCGGTAGCGGCGCATGGTCTCGATGAACTCGGCGGGGGTCGCGGCCAGGAGCGGATCGGGCTTGAGGTCGTGGCCCGGAAGGTCCGGCACGGCCTGCGGCCGGCGGCGCGCCCCGGCCGCGGAACCGTGGGAGGAGCGCTCGCCGACGACGAGCACCTCCACGCTGCGGCCGGTCCGGGTGCGGGGCTCCTCCGGGGGCGTCACGGAGACCACCGGGACCACGGGGACCTCGCCCCACAGCATTCCCTCGGCGTCCACGCGGATCCGGCGCGGCAGGGCGTCGGGGACGACTTCGTAGCCGTATTCGGGGCGGTAGCGGAACAGGGACTGCTGGGGGCCGCTCTCGGGCTGGCGCCGCTGGTTCATCGGCCGGCCTCCGCCCCGTGCGCGACGGGGGCGGTGCCCCCGGCCCGGCCGCAGGCGTGCACCGTGCCTGTGAATGTGGTGCCCCTGTGAAAAATGAAGCGAATCATGGGCTCAACAACCCTTTCGTGAAGGATTTTCCTCTTCGACTGGACCGGAACACACCCGCTCATAACGGAAAGAAATCGCGACAGATACCCCGGAGACGTCGCGATCGAGAGGTGGATGTCCGTGAGGTGCCGATGTGGGGAAAAGTACCTCAAGTCGAGGAGGAAGCGGCATGGGGGAGAACAGGTTATGCCCGTTTGGGTGCCTAATATGGACCAATGAGTCTGATGTGCCCACACGTCGGAATCGTGTTCCCAGGCGTTCAGAAACGTTCAGGAACGTTCACAGGTGAGATCTACTCGTTCGTAGGCTTTTGAACGCGGCTCGGCGGGTACAAAACGCCATGCGCGGATCAGAACAAGTTTCTCAGTTCCGGTCACGCGTAAACCAGGTTATCGGGATTCTGAAACCTGGGAGGGCGACTCGACTGGACACCGGGGAGCGAGGAGTGGAGACCTTCGCGCCCCGTTCGAGAAGGTGCCCCCGGCGCCGCCTCCGGTAGGTCCCCCCGAGTTACCGGAGGCGGCCCGAACCCCCGGCGACCACCGTCCCGGCGTCGACCGGCCCGCCTTCGAGGGACGGGTTCGCCGATCTGCGAACAGGCGGCGCCGCACCCAGGAGGGCCGCAGAGCCGAGACCGGCCGACCTCTGGACGCGAAGAAGCCCCGCCCCCACATCGTGTGAAGGGCAGGGCTTTCCCCTACTCGGGTCGTCGTCCTGGGACAACCGGCCACAATGGGGGCGGGACACGTCCCCCCTGGGCGGGAGACCGTGTCACTCCGCCTCGGAAGGGGGCTCGTACCCGGGCGGAGGGTCGATCGGCTCCCCCTCCTCGTCGATGACCCCGGTGTCCAGGCACCACTCGCGCA
This sequence comes from Nocardiopsis sp. NPDC006198, assembly GCF_040613895.1. Classification (NCBI taxonomy): domain Bacteria; kingdom Bacillati; phylum Actinomycetota; class Actinomycetes; order Streptosporangiales; family Nocardiopsidaceae; genus Nocardiopsis; species Nocardiopsis sp. NPDC006198. Next base: position 42,877 of record NZ_JBEXSY010000015.1, read on the forward strand.
GGACCGCCACCATTCCTTGGGGCGAGGCCTGGTCGGCCACCGCCTCCCGGGCCTCCGGGGTCGCCGTAGTCAGGAAATCGGCAGCCGTCCCGGCGTAGAGGTCGCCCAGCTCCGTCAAGGACGTGATGGTGCTGTCGACCTCCACACCGGGTTCCGCCGGTTCCACACCGGCGGCCACGTCCCACGACTCCGCGGCCATGCGCGCGTGCGTGCACGCCGAGATGGTGTCGATCTCCTGTTGCTCCAGGGCTTCCTGCGACAGGCCCTCGGGAGAGGGGGAGGCCGAGGCGTCGGCGGTGGGAGAGGGTTCAGGGTCGGGGGCCGTGTCCTGTCCGCCGCACGCGGTGAGGGCGAGGGCGAGGAGTGCGGCCGGGGCGAGGAGGGGGCGCGGGAGGGTCATGGCCCCATCCTGACCGGGGAGGCCGGCGGGCGCAGGAGAACTCCGATTCCCGCCTCACCGGCGGGGGTGTGCCACTGTCCCGGCTTGGGCGGGGCCCTGGGACGGGCGTTCCCTGCCGTGCGTGCCGAGGGGCGCCGGCACGCACGGCGGGTGTCCGGGCGGCGCCGGCCGCCGTGGCCGCCCGGGGGCCGAGGAGCGTCACAGCCCGCGCCGGGGGCCGCGGCGTCAGACCCGCCCTGGTCACAGCAGCGTGCGGCCCAGGAAGTCCCGCATGTGGCCGACCACGGTGTCCAGGTGGCTCTCGAGCAGGAAGTGGCCGCCTCCGGGCACCAGGTGGATCTCGGCGTCCGGCAGGTCCCGGGCGAAGGCGCGCGCACCGTCGGGGCCGAAGATGAGGTCCCCGGCCCCCCACACGGCCAGGAGCGGGACGCGGCTCTCCCGGAAGTACGTGTGCAGCCGCGGGTACAGGGGCCGGTTGGCGGCGTAGTCGCGGAAGAGGGCGAGCTGCGCGAGGTCGTTGCCGGGGCGGCTGATGTCGCGGTGGTCGGCCGTCCAGGTGTCGGGGTCGACCAGTTCCGGGCGGTCCACTCCGTGGAGGTACTGCCAGCGGACGGCGTCGGGCCCCAGTGCGGCGCGGACCGCCGGCTCCGTCCCGGGTCCCGGGTCCTCGGCGTAGGCCCACAGGGGCGCCCAGAACTGCGGGACGAAGCCCTCCTCGTAGGCGTTGCCGCTCTGGGAGACCACCGCGGTGACCGCCTCCGGGGCGCGGAGCGCGAGCCGCCATGCGATGGGGGCGCCGTAGTCCTGCACGTAGACGGCGTAGCGGTCGACGCCGATCTCGGCCAGGAGCGCCTCGGTGGTGTCGGTGAGCGCGTCGAAGGTGTAGCTGAACGTGTCGGCCGGCGGGGTGTCGGAGTGGCCGAACCCGAGGTGGTCCGGGGCGATGACGCGGAACCGGTCGGCGAGCCGCGGGATCAGGTGGCGGAACATGCGCGAGCTGGTGGGGAAACCGTGCAGGAGCACCAGGGCCGGTGCCTCGCGGGGGCCGGCCTCCCGGTAGAAGACGCGGTGCCCTCGAACGGTGGCGTACTGGTGGCGGACCTCGACCATGACTAACCCTATCAATCCATTTTGGTGGTTATCGGCACCCACAGTGGACCCCATTCGAGGTAACCTGTCAAGTGAACCAAGAGGGTTAGGCGGGGAGGTGGGCGGTCGTGATCGACGAACAGGCGCTGCTGGAGGCGCTGAACAGCACCCCGGTGGTGGACGGCCGACCCCGGGACCTGTGGGCCGATGACGCCGTGCTGCGGCGGTGGGCACAGGAGCACGGCGGCCCGGACGAGGCGCCGGCGCTCGACTGGCTGCGGACGGCCAGGGACGCGGTCCAGGCCGCCACCCGCGGTCCCCTGCCCGAGCCGGAGCTGCGGCGGATCCTCGCCGGCGCCCACCGGGTCCCCGAGGTCGGCCGGGAGGAGCTGCGGTGGCCTCTGCACGGGCCGCCCGAGCGGAGGCTCGCGGTGGAGCTGGTGCTCGCCTGGTACGAGGTCCGGGCACGCAGGCCCGGTCGGCTGCGCCCCTGCGGCAACGACGAGTGCCGCCTCTTCCTCCTGGACCGCAGCCGCGCCAACACCGCCCGCTGGTGCTCGATGAAGACCTGCGGCAACCGCCTGAAGGCCCGTCGCCACCAGGAACGCGCCCGCCAGGAGCCGGGGGCCTGAGGGCGGTCCGGCCGTGCCCGCCGTTCTTCCCGGGCCCGGCGGATCCCGGACAGCCGCCTCAGGGCACAGCGGTCGTGGAGGAACGCGTGCACGGCCGGGGGGCGTGGCGAACGGTCTGGGCCAGTCGGGGGACGCGCACTCCCCCGCCGGGCGGTGTCCGCCCGGCCCACCGCCGTGGGAGCCCGCGGAGGCCGGTCAGGGCCTGCGGTCGTGAAAGGTGCGGCGCAGGTCGTCCACCCAGGCTTCGGGGTTCTCCCAGGGGATGAAGTGGCCGCCGTGGTCGTGGGCGTTGACGTTGACGTGGTTGAACCAGTCGCCCTGCGGGCCGTTCCTGAACGCCTGGATGCGTTCGGCGGCGGTGTGGACGCCGGGCGGGTTCTCGTAGGTGACGAGGGTGAGGCCGACCGGTGCCTGCACGACCGGGGTGCGGTCGTGGGAGGGGGTCCAGGGGTAGCGGTTGGCGTTGGCGTAGTAGCGCATCGACGTGGCGATGGAGTTGTTCGCCCAGTAGATCGTGGCGTGGGTGAGCAGGTCGTCCCTGGTGAAGACGGATTCGACGTCGCCGCCGTTGTCGCTCCAGGCGTTCCACCGCTCCAACAGCCAGGCGAGCAGTCCGGCGGGTGAGTCGCTCAGCCCGTGGGCGAGGGTGGCGCCGTCGAGCATGTGCACGGCGAGGTGGCTCGCCGAGCGGTGGTCCATCTCGACGATCCGGGCGCGGACATCGGCCGGCTGGTCGTCGGTGAGGGGCCGGTTACGGGCGAAGTCCCAGGCCCGGGGGCCGTTGAAGAAGTCGAGCGGCAGCCCGGAGCCGATGTGGACGCCGTACAGCGCGTCGGCGTACTTGTGGCCGAGCTGGCTGGAGACGATCCCGCCGATGTCGCAGCCCCCGGCGGCGTACTTCGCGTACCCCAGGGTCCGGGTCATCAGGGTGTGCCAGAGGTCGGAGACCTTCCAGAAGTTGACGTCCGGAAAGCCGGTGAGCGGGCCGGGGAAGCCGAAGCCGGGCAGGGACGGCACGATGACCTCGAAGGCGTCCTCGGGGTCACCGCCGAACGCAGCCGGGTCGGCGAGCGGGCCGATCACCTTCGACCAGTGCCAGAACGTCCACGGCCAGCCGTGCGTGAGGATCAACGGGATCGGTCGGGGGCCGCGGCCGGGCTTGCGCATGAAGTGCACCGGGACACCATCAACGTCCACCCGGTAGTGCTCGTGGACGTTGATGGCGGCCTCGGCCTTTCGCCAGTCGTAGCCGTCCCGCCAGTAGGCGACCAGGTCACGGAGATAGCTGTCGGGGACGCCGTAGGACCAGTCCCCGTTCCCCTCGTCCAGCGGCGGGCGGGTCGATGCGAGGCGGGCGCGCAGGTCGTCGAGGACCTCGTCGCCGACGTGGATCGGAAGGGGCTTCAGGGGGAAGGCGGGCGGGGTGCTCATCGCGTGGTTCCTCACGGGGGTGTGCCGTCGGGCAGCGGGCCGGGACGGCCTCTCGCCAGGGCGCTCCGGCCGCCCGCCCCGCCGGCAGGCAATCGAAGGGCGGCGGCACGATGAGCGCCGGACGAAACAGGACGTTCCGGCGCGAAGGTGCGTCGCCAATCCAACCACGTCCGTGCCGCTCCGTGAGGAGACCCGGCGACGGCCGCGCGTCCGTATCCGCGGTGGGGAGGGCTTCGGTCCGGGGCGGACCCCGCGGGACCGTCCCGGGCCGGCGGGCCTATGCGGTGGCGGCGCCCTCCGCCGCGCGGCGGTACGTGTTGATCAGGACGCCGGAGGGTGTCGACCGTGTGGCGGCCAGCGCCAGGCGGCGCGGGGCCGTGCCCTCGGCGAAGAGCCGCTTGCCCCTGCCCAGGACGAGCGGGAAGACCAGCAGGCGGTACTCGTCGACGAGGTCGTGCCCGATCAGCGTCCGGAGCAGGTCCCCGCTGCCCAGCACCACGGTCTCCGCCTCCGTCTCGGCTTTGATCCGGCCGACCTCCGCCACCAGGTCGGCGCCGAGGAGGAGGGAGTTGGCCCACCCGAGGTCCTCGAGGGTGCGGGAGGCGACGTACTTGGGCATCGCGTTCATCGCCGCCACGGCGGGATCGTCCATGTCGCCGTACGGCCAGGTTCCGGCGAAGATCTCGTACGTCCTGCGACCGAGGAGCAGCGCGCCGGCTCCGGCCGTGGCCTCGCTCATGACCCGCTCCACGACGTCGTCGACATAGGGCAGCACCCAGCCGCCCCCGTCGAACCCGCCCTCCCGGTCCTCGTCCGCGGAGAGGACCGACTGCATGACGCCGTCCAGCGACACGAACTCGACCACGACCAGTTGTCCCATGAGTTACTCCCGTCGATCCGTCCGTATCCGTCTTTGCAGACCAGGCGTCGGACAGAAAGTCATCGGTGTTCAGGAGGGGGAGAGACGTCGACCGGCCGCCGGGCCGTTGCGGTCGCCGGATGGCGGCCGTGCGCGCATGGCCGCCATCGCCCCGTCAGCCCCGCGCGGGGTGCGGGTCGGAAAGGGTGAGAGCCGGCCCCGACCTGCGCGTGCGCAGCCACACCACCGCCGCGATCACGGCGACGGTGACGCTCGGCACGAGCAGGACGGCCGACCCGGTGCCCACCGACCGGTCCGTGACAGCACTGCCGATGTCGGAGTGCAGGGCCGTGACGATGATGAAGGTGAGCGTGTTGAGCAGAGCGTGGACGACGACCGCGATCTCGATGCCGCCGGTGCGCCAGGTGATGACGGCCAGGCTGACGGCGAGGGTGAAGTACCAGAGGTTGATCCACGGGTCGTCCGCACCGTGGATGGTCGTGAACAGCAGGCTGGAGACGAGGACGCCGAGGACCAGCCCGATGCGCGGTCCACGGCTCCAGCTCCCGGCGACCCGGAGGACGAGACCGCGGAGGCCGTACTCCTCGCCGGCCGACTGCAGGGGCGTCAGCAGGAGGGTGCCGACCAGCACGCCGACCAGGTCGGCGACCGGCCAGTAGGTCTGCTCGACGGGCATCGAGACGTTCATGACGAACACGGCGACCAGCCAGACGGGGCCGATGAACAGCAGGGCCCGGCCGAACACGTCGAACCGGAAACCCGAGACCACCGAGTGCAGCGAGGCGCCCCTCACCCCGTAGAGCCACCGCTGGATGAGCATGCTCCACGGGATGAGCAGGGCGAGGGAGAGCATGCCCGCGGCGTGGTAGAGCGGTGTGTAGTCGGTGCCGCCCGCCGCCGGGTTGGTGTTGCCCATCCGCGTGTCCAGGAAGGTAGCGGCCTGGACGAAGGCGAAGCCGAAGACCAACAGCCCCGCCACCAGGAGCACGATCGCGAGGACTCCCCGACCGATGCGGCGCTTGTCCCCGGCGAGCACGCGGTGGTACTCCACGCCCGGCGGGACCGCCCGCGGACCGCGGCGCCCAGGAACCGGCGCGGTGTGGGCGGGCTCCCCGGACAGCGGGGGCGGCGGGGCCTGCCCCGCACCGTCGTCCCACGCCGTGCGGAACGGCTCGGCGGCTGGTCGTGACGGTGGAAGGGGGGTGGAGAAGTCATCGTTGCGGTACATGCCACGAACGTATTTCGGGGTGCGCCCGCAACCGAGTGCCACCGGTCACGGGATCCCTCTGCGACCCGCACGGCCCCGGGATGACAGATGTCATGCGCGATAGCGGTTCCCGTCGCGACGGCCGGGTCCGCCGCCGGTGTGGCGCAGAGTCCGGACCAGGAACGCGACGCCGGTTCACGGGGTGCCGTGCGCGAGGCCGCGCGACCGTTGGCAGCCGCGAAGACGACAGTGGATGCGGTCTGGCGTCACCAGCGGGCGACAAGCCTCTCCTGCGTGCCCCGGTTGCGGTACAGCCAGGTGGCCCCCGACGCGACGGCACCGGTCAGGTAGCCGACGACGGGCTCCCGCTGTGTCGCGCTGTCCAGTTCGCCGAGCAGCTTCAGGACGTCGGGCAGGGGGAAGAAGGCGGCCTGTTCGATGTCGTCGTCCTGCGGGGCGATGTCCCCTGACCACTCGTCGATCTCGAAGGCTGCGGCCACTGCGGAGGGATGCTCCTCGGAGTCGATGTGCATGAGGAACGCGGTCCGCACCGGGTCGCCCACCAACAGCCCGGTCTCCTCCCGCAGCTCGCGGCGCAGGGCTTCGTGCATGAGCTCGCCGTCCTCGACCCCGCCGCCGGGCAGTGACCAGCGCATCTCGCCGCCGCTGCCGAGGCTCTCCCGCACGAGCAGGACCTCGTCGCCCCGGCGGACGATGCCGATGACCAGTTGCACCCGGGGCCTGGGGGCCTTCCCGCCCTCTGCTGTCATGCCGCAGACCGTACAGGAGAGCCCGTTCGCCGGCGGACGGGGCCGCCGTGGAGACGGATGCGGCCTCCGCCGGATTCGTTCCCGGCGTTCGGCCACCGGTCCAGGCCCTCTACCGCCCCGGCCTGTGACGAGACCGTGCCATCCCTCGTACGCGGTGCGTTCCTTGAAGCAACCCGGTTACCGACTGTGGAGGTGGCTTCTGACCTGTGTGGTGATCAAGGCGATCATGGCCTGGAACTGTTCATCCGGGCTCGGCGTGGGGAGGGCGGCGGCTTCGCGGAGGGTGGGGATGTCGAGGTCGGTGTGTTCCTCCAGCCAGGGGGCGGGGATGAGTGATCGGTTCGCGGTGGCGGTGCGGTCGGCGGGGTGATCGACCATCAGGGCGAAGGAGAACACGAGCAGGGACAGGTGCCGGTGGACGTCGAGCGCGGCGGTGGTGTCGAGGCCGATGTCGCGCAGCAGTGTCAGGAACCGGTCGAGGTTGGTCAGCCGGTTGGGGTGGACCGAGGTCGGCGGGGTGTCCTCGTCGACGGCGACGAGCAGGGCGCGGGGCCAGCGCCGGTACAGCGCTCGCAGTGATTGGGCATAGGCGGCTACCGAGTCCTCCCAGGTCCCGGGGTCGAGCGGGGGCGGGTTCCAGGCGTCGAGCATGAGGTCGACGGTGAGGTCGATGACCTGGCGGCGGTTCTCGACGTAGTTGTACAACGCCCGCACGGTCACCCCGAGTTCGGCGGCCAGGGCGTGCATCGTGATCGCGCGGAACCCTTGTGCGCCGGCCATCTCCAAGGCTTTGGTCGCGATGATTTCGCGGGTGAGCACGGGGCGGCCCTTGCGGGTCGTCGGTCGGCGGCGTTGCGAGCTGGGCATGGTCCCATCCTAGGGCCCCACACTTAAACTTCACACACATTGACTTTTAGGTCGTTGGTGCCGCACGATGGCTCAGGCAACCCTTGACGCGTCGAAAGCCGAGGATCGTATGGCCGCCGAGAAGTCCCGCCGCCTGCCGCCGTTGAGCGGGGTGCTGGTGCTGGTGATGGCCTCCACCGGGCTGGTGGTCGTCGACATCACGATCGTCGCGCTCGGGTTACCGCTGATCAGCGCCGACGTCGCCGATGGAGGTTCCGTGGAGTCGGTGGTGGTGACCTACACGGTCGCCATGGGCGCCCTCACGCAGGTGGTGGGAAGCCTCTCCGACCGGTGGGGGCGGCGGCCGTTGTTCCTGACCGGGATCGCGGTGTTCACCCTGGCCTCGCTGGCGGCGATGCTGGCGCCGAGCCTGGGGTTCTTGAACCTCGCCCGGGTCGTCCAGGGCGCCGGGGCTGCGGTGATCATGGTCAACGGCATCCCGTTGCTCTCGGACCGGTACTCGGGTGAAGAACGCAACCTCGCGATCGGCGCCTGGGGATCGTTCGCCACCGCGGCCGGGCTGCTCGCCCCGACCCTGGGCGGGCTGCTGATCGAGGCCTTCGGATGGCAGGCCGTCTTCGGGATCAATATCCCCCTGGGCATCGCGGCCTACATCGTCGCAGCGCGTGTGCTGCCACGCACCGCGCAGCCCGGCCCCGCTGCCCGTCCGGACTGGCTGGGCAGCGTGCTGCTGATGGTCGGTCTCGGCGCCGCCACCATGCTCATGCTCCGCCCAGAGGCACCCTGGGGCATGCAGGACACGGCACTGCTGATCGTTGCGCTCACGTCGTTGGCGGGGTTCTCCGTCCTCCAGTTCCGTGTGCCCCAGCCGACACTGGAGTTGCGGCTGTTCACCCAGCCGGCGTTCTCCGGGGCGATGCTCGCGGTGTTCCTCTCCCGCGTTCTGAGCATCGGGGGTTCTGTCTACCTGGTGCTGTACTTCGCCGACGCGCTGCTGCTGGGCCCGACCCTCGCGGGCCTGTTGATGACGCCGATCTTCCTCGCGCAGATGATCACCGGAATGGTCGGCTCCAAGCTCCTCAGCCACTGGGCGCCCGGTCTGGTCATCGGCTTGGGCTACACCCTCAAAGGCGCCGGGCTCCTCGCACTGGCACTGCTGGTCGCCCCCGACACCCCGTGGTGGGTGCTCCTGGTCCCGCTGCTGGCCTGGGGCGCCGGAGGCGGCATCGCCGGAGCGCCGGTGATGGCCGTGGCGGTCAACGTCACCGCACCCGAACGCGTCGGCATGGTCGCCGGAAGCGTCTCCACCCTGGCCTCCGTCGGAGCCGGTATCGGTACCGCAGCGCTCGGCGCCGTCTACACCCTCTACGGCGGCGCCAACCGCGAAGCTGTCACCGGCGGGGTTCAAGCCGTCCTGACCGTATCCGCCCTCCTGTCCGGCCTCGCCGTGGCAACGACGTTGATCCTGATCAGCCCCCGCCGAGTACCCCGCCCTGCACGTCACGAGGAAGCCGCAGCCTGATGCGGGCAGCGACCACGAGGGCTTCGCAAAGGCCGAGCGCGACCGGAATGTTCTTCACGGTGGGCCACTAACGCTCCGCCCCGCACAACTCGGGGAACCGGTCGAGCAGGCCGGAAACCGAGGTCTTCCCAGGACGGAGAATGGAACAACCAGAGTTCCCTTCGGCACGTCTTTGCGATTCCATGAAACGCATGCCATACCGGAGTGCACTGCCCCTGATCGCTGTGCTGCTGGCGATCGCCCCAGGATGCGGCGGGTCGGGTGAGCCGGAACCGACTCCCTCACCCACCCCGATCGTGCCGACGGCAGCTCCCACTTCACCGGAGCCCTCGAATTCCGTCGACTACTGCCTCGGCGGTGGGGCGTTCCGAACCCGGCCGCGCCTCCCTACGCGGGTCCCGGACCGCACCTCGTGCTGGTCGGCGTGGAATTGTTGCCCTCATCAGGCTCTGACCTGGGGAGTGGATCTTTCGACATCTACACGGTGCCTCACGAATGGCGGGCCTACGACGAGGAAGCGCAGGCGGACGAACCGTTACTGGGCCAGTTGGTCGTGTGCTTGACCGGTGTCCATCAGCGGGAGTTCACACCGATGGGCACCTGCGAATGGGATTTCGGGGAGAGCCCGGTGTACCCGGCGACGCACTCGTTCAGGGTGTACGAGGCCAGGACCGGTGAGGCAGTAGCCACCTTCGTCATCGACAGCGACCTCGATGCGTACTCATCGTGCCCAAGCGCGTTGCGCATCCCGATCGACTCCGGCACCCCGGACATGGCGCAAGGCGTCAAGAGCGAGACGTTCGCCGCCGAGCTGGAGCCCTACGTCATGGCGGATCTGGGCTGACCCCACCCTCTGGCTGTACAACCGGCCCTGCGAAGGCCGACTCCGGCGACGTCGACAGGCTCGTGGGCCTCGCGCTCGGGGTCGGCTTCCCCAGTGGGCGGGCCCGGCCGGACGGGGCCGGGGCAGGGCGCCCTTGCGACCGGACACCCGCGCTCTGAACCCTTGTGCGGTCCGGTCGCAGGCGGTTCGCAGCTAGGGGGCCGTCGGTGGCGTGTCCTCCGCGAGCAGGCGCGTCCGGTGCAGGGCGATGACCTCGGTGAGGGCCTCGGGTGGCCATGCCCCCACAGGGCGGTCCGGGCCGGTCGGGGGCCGCGTACCGCATGCGGCCAGGACGTGGTCGGGGGTGGGGCGGTCGGCGGGGTCCTTGGCCAGGCAGGCGGAGACGAGGTCCTTCAGGGGCCCGGCCAGACCGCTCAGGTCGGGCTCGTCGTAGACGATGCGGTGGGTGAGGGCGTGGGCGGGGCCCTCCCCGAAGGCGCTGCGGCCGGTGGCTGCGAAGGCCAGGACGCATCCGAGGGAGAACACGTCCGAGGCCGGTCCCACCGCGGTCCCGGTGACCTGTTCGGGGGACATGAACGCGGCGGTGCCCAGCACGGTGGAGGTGCGGGTGTGGGAGGTGGCGTCCAGGGCGCGGGCGATACCGAAGTCGATCAGGCGGGGTCCGTCGGCGGCCAGCAGGACGTTGCCGGGTTTGAGGTCGCGGTGGACGATCCGGCACGCGTGCACCGCGATGAGCCCCTCGGCCAGGCCCGCGCCCAGGGCGGCGACCGAGCCGGCCGGGAGCGGGCCGTGCTCGCGCACCATCTCCTGCAGCGAGGGGCCGGGGATGTAGGCGGTGGCCAGCCAGGGCGGGACCCCGGCGGGGTCGGCGTCCACGACCGGGGCGGTGTGGAACCCGCCGACCCTGCGGGCGGCTTCGACCTCGGCGGCGAAACGGCGCCGGAACTCGGGGTCCCCGGCGAGCTCGGGATGGACGACCTTGATCGCGACGTCGCGCCCGCCGGGGGAACGGCCCAGGTACACCTGCCCCATACCGCCGGTGCCCAGGCGACATAAGAGTCTGTAGGGGCCGACCCACCCAAGGTCTGTGGCGATTCCTGAAGGCCTGGTCTTTGCCACGCCGTCCTCGGGAGGCGGAGGAGTCGCGTGACGGAATCGCCGCATGTTGTAGACCATCACTCCGAGGGCAGCGAGTACGAAGACGACCAAGATCACCCAAGGCACGTTGAATTCCGGCATGGGTCGACGGTAGCCCGGGGGCGCAACGAGCGCGAGGCTGTTTGCAGATGGTCGCCACCGTCTGGAGGCCCGCACCGCGCCCCTTCCCGAGCGGGCGCACCGCCGCGCCATCGACGTCGCAACTCCGTCGCCCCCTTCCGGCTTACTTGGTTCGCCCACGTACTGGCGGCCGGTGAGCGAGCGCATGCCCTTGGAGCCGGATCCTGTTCGGATGTTCCCCAACCCCCTGATCGACGCAATCAGTGAACTGACGCCACACAGAGAAGCCCCGCAACCGATGGTTGCGGGGCTTCGTCGAGGCGAACCGAGGATGCCGAAACGGGGCAACGGGCTGGCCCGCGGACCGGTCTGCCTCAGCCGCCGGTGGAGAGGAGGTTATGTTGCGCCCATTCCCGCACCGTGGTCCCGGGGCGTCCCAGAACCGTCCGGACGTCGTCGCGGACGACGGCCTGGAAGGCCATGTTGCCGAGCACGGTCTGCCGCATCGTCGCGACGGCGCTCTCCATGTAGAGGCGATCGCCGGCCGAGGGGATCGTACCCACGTAGGACGCCAAGTCGTCAGGACCCGCCACAGAGCACGTGATCGTGGTTCCCAGCACCTCGCTGAGGATGTCGGCGACCTGCGGGCCCGTGACCACCTCCGTGCTCAACCAGTAGTTCTCGCCGCCATGCCTGTCCGGCCCCTCACGCAGCACTGCGGCGGCTACCGCGCCGATGTCGGCGGCGCACACCCACCCCAGCGCGGACTCCTGCCAGGAGACCGAGAACGCCCCGGTCTCGGCGACCGGGGCCAGCACCGTGTCGGTGATGACGTTGGGGTGCAGGTGCGTCCACGCCATGCCGCTGGCCTCGATGTAGGTCTCGATGAGCTCGTGCCAGGAGAAATGCGGAATCCTGTCACGGCCGGAGCCGAAGACGCCCAGGTGCACGATGTGCTCCACCCCGGCCTGCGCGGCGGCGTCGACGAACATCTTGCTCTGGTAGAGCATGTCCGCGGTGTAGCCGGTCAGCAGGAAGACCCGGTCGACGCCCTCCAGCGCTACGGCGAAGTGCTCGGGGCGGTCCAGGTCCAGCACGACGGCCTCGCGCCCCTGGGAGCGCCACCGGTCGGCGACCTCGGCGCGCCGTGTGGCAAGGCGCACTCGAAGGCCTTCGTGGTTCTTGTCCAGCTCTTTGACCAGCTGTGATCCGACTCTTCCGGACGCACCGAGGATGAGCGCTCTTGCCATGATGAGTACCTTTCTGTTCTGCGAACCCGAGCACCTCTGTTGGGCCTGGTCCTTGGTGCTGGGTTGCGGAGGCGAGGCCGGCGACCAGGAGCAGGGCGCCCCTACCCGCGAGGCGGGCCCCAGTGGGCCGCCACTTCCAACGTGGCCAGTCGTTGGTCCAGGTCAGGGGCCTGGTGGGCCGTGACGAGTGCATCGGCGCCCGACAGGCCCTGGAACCAGGTCAGGTAGGCAGCGACCTCGGCGGCCTCGCCGACGGCGGTGTAGGTGAACATGGCGTCGAACTGCCGGACCGCGCCCCGCTCGATCAGAGCGTCCACTTCGCGGTCGGACAGGGATACCCCCTGCTCCTTCTCCACCAGGCCCCGGGCCAGCGTCCGGCGGTTGTGCTGCACGATGGCGCGGGCGGCCTCGCCCGATTCGGCGGCCACGACGTTGACCCCGGCGATGACGTAGGGGTGCTCGAGTTGGGCGGCGAAGACATGGAACACGAGCCTGCCGCCAGGAGTGGTGGTGTCCAGGGCCTCGTGCAGGGAGCGGAAGCCGACCCCGGCGCGGCGCAGATCCGAGACCAGGGCGACCACAAGCACCTGTCCTTCCGCCGCATGGCCACCACGTGGGAGGTGATGGTCTTCCCCGATGCGTGAGGCCGGTCCGCGCGGGACTGGCCTCACACCTTGACGCTGAGGGTCAGCTCGTGACGTCGCGGTAGACCTGCACCCCACGGACCATGTCCATGCCAGTCTCAGGGTCATAGATCGCCTGGCTGCCGGCGATGCGGTCGTGCGCGAAGCGGGCGCGTTCGGCACGCGCGAGCGCGGCTCGCAGTGCGTCGGTGTCAAGGTCCGTGCAGTAGGCCGGCGAGCCCGGCTGCATGCGCCACGACTCGGCCAGCTCGCCGGCGTCGACAGGCTCGAAGCCCGTGGCATCGACGAGCTGCATGACCACCTGCTTCGCAGCCGGATCATCGCCGGCGACCGGCAGCGCGATGCGGTCAGGATCCCCGCTCGGGCGTCCCATGAGAGCGAGGCTGCGGGAGAAGATCGAGTTCCAGGCCTTCACGATCGGTCGGCCGACCTGCTCGCTGAGCCAGGTCGTGTCGGACGGTGACGCGTCGACACCCTCGATGACGCCGACCTCGGGGTAGTAGTTGGACATCTCGACGAAGATCGTCTCGTCCGATGCCTTCTGAATCGTCTCGCGCATGCCGGGGATGGCCTTGAACGGGATGGACAGGACCACGACGTCTGCGGCCAAGATCGCCTTCTCGACGGTCATCGCCTGCGCCCCGAGCTCCGCTGCCATCCCGGGCAGCGACCAGGGGCCACGGGAGTTGGCGATGATCAGCTCGACATCACCGTGTGCCAGCCTCCGGGCGAGTTGGCTTCCGATGTCACCGGTACCGACGACTGCAACCTTCATCGAATCTCCTTCATGTGTTCGAGCGTCTGCTCGCGACCACGCCAACCGGGCAGTTCCACTGCCCGCCTCGACACGCAGACACTGTACGTCATATTTGGCAGTGACTGTCAAAGTGGCGGGCTGCTAGCATCGGAGCATGGCCGAGTCCCGAGTTCGTGGCGTCGCACGTCGCGCCGTGCATGCAGAGATCACAGCGGTGGCGGAGTGCTTGTTCCGGGAACAGGGCTTCGACGCCACCACGGTCGACCACATCGCCGAGCGGGCGGGCATCTCCCAGCGGACCTTCTTCCGGTACGCCGGGACGAAGGAGGACCTGGTCCTGGGCGAGTTCGATCGGCAGGGCGAGCGCATGGTGGACGTCCTGCGGTCGCGTCCGGCCGCGGAGAACCCCTGGACCTCCCTGCGCCACGCCTTCGAGGTCGTCGTCGCCGATCGCGGCCGGGCCAAGCTGATGTACTCGATCATCGAGTCCAGCCCTGTTCTGCGTGCCGCATACCTCGACCGCATGGACCTCATCCAGCGCCGGCTCGTCGACGTCCTCCTGGAGCGCGCCGCCGGAACCGGCAGCCGGGTCGTCACCCGCGCCCTCGTCGGGTCCGCCTTCGCCGCCCTCAACGCCGCCACCGAGACCTGCGACCCCGACTGCAACAAACCGGACACCTTCGCCGCCGACCTCGACCACGTCCTGGCCCAACTGGAGCCCGCCAGCACCCGGAACTGACCCGGCGCTCGACCGGCCCAAACGACACCAGTTCGCGCCGCCCCCGAACGCCGACCGGCTGGCGCCCGGAGCCCCTGAGACGGCCTGCTCCTCCCGAACGCCCGGCAACAGGACATGTGACCGGCGAGTAGCTCTTGCCTAGTGGCCGCTCCGGGACACGGCGCGGCCGGGGTCGGCCACACACCGGCCCCTGGCGCCGGGGACGGGGCATGCTCGGGGGGCGGGCGCACCGCGCGCCCCGGAAGGAGCCCCGATGTTCGCCCCCCACGCCGCCTCCGCCGCCAAGGGCGGCGGCTCCGGCATAGGGAGCCGGGGCCGGGTGAGCCGCACGAGACCGGTGAGCCGATACCGGTCCCCGAGCCCGAGCGGACCGCGCCGGCCCCGGACAAGGACTGAGACGCCCGGAGGTCATAGCCCGATCACGACGACCCCCGCGCAACGCGACGTTGCGCGGGGGCTCCTCCGCGTCCGGTTCCGTCAACCCAGGTTAACTAACCGCCGGTAAGGTTCGCTCCTTGGCTGTCAGCGCTTCCAGAACCGCCACCGCCGTCATGGCCGCTGACGCAGCCGAGTCAGGTTGCCTCGGGCAACAGTCAGTCGGTGTTCGTCCCCGGTAGCGCGAAACCCCTGCACAGCCCGCTCGAACGCCTCGCGAGCTTCCTGCTCTCGCTGCACCTGATGAAGGGCGTTACCGAGGTTGTTCCACGCCGTCGCCTCACCGTGGGCGTCACCCAGTTGCGGGAAGATGTCGCGGGCACGGGAGTGAGCCTCGATCGCCTCCACTGACAAGTCGGTGACCGATCCACTGACATCTCCGGGTTCTGGCACTGATCTTGTGGTGCAGTAACAGTCAGTCACTCACGTAGGCCCTGGGGCTACTTCTCCCAGACCGGTTCGGGCGGCAGGCCGCGCTCCCTGCGCGCGCGGCCGGTCACTTCCTGGATGAACGTGGTCTTCGCTTCGGTGTACTCGCCCGGGGCGATGACGGTGGTCACGGGCCTGCGCTTCAGTTCCGCATGGCGTGCCGCCTCCTCCGGGTGGGAGCACAGGTAGTCGCGAAGGATCCTCTGATTGTGGGTGGGTCAACTCGCCCGGGTGACGACGTGCAGGATGTGCGTGCGCACCCCGTCGGGGGCGCGCACATGGAGCAGCCGATCGTTCATTCCGTTCTCACGCAGGATGAGGCCGAGACGGGCCAGAGCGGGCTCGTGGTCGCGAACCTCCCTCGGGGACGCGGTAGCCGCCATCAGGTCGATGATGGGTTTGGCCGCGAGACCCGGGACGGATGTGAACCCGATGTGCCCGATGATCTCTGCCAGTTCGAAGGCCCGGTCACTTCGACCGGGCTCTTCGAAGTCGACGACACGGACCCGAGACCCGTCCCAAAGGTAGTTGGCGAGATTGCCGTCCCCAGGGCCGAACACCGACCAGACATTCGGCCTGGTGGTATCCCGGAGGTCAGAGTCGGTCAACCTGGTCAGCCCTTCGTCCAGAGCTCGGGCTACGTGGCCGCTGAGGCCGGGGCGTATGCGCGGGACCCAGGTGCACACGAACTCGAGGAGGTTCCGCTGGTCTCCGGGCCGTGTGGAAAGGCGGTCGAGCATGCCCGAGGGCACCGCGTTCTGGAGTTCGGCGACGGTCTCGGGCAAAGCCGCTCTCTGTGGCCGTCCACAGCAACAGCGGCTGTCTACGGTGGGGGCCTGCGCTCGTCGGCCCGGAGACGGCGCAGTGCCCACAGCCCGTACAGGGCCAGCAGAGGTTTGACGAGCGCCCACTCACCGGGACGGTAGTCGTCCGCGCGCACCAGCCTCGCGGCCAGATCCGGGCGCCGGTGCCGCAGGTACGCGCGGGCCTTGAGCGCGTGGGCCGGCTGGGAGACGATCGCGATGCGTTCGGCGTCCTCGATCAGCGGGATCACGTTCGTGACGTTCTCCCAGGTTGTCGTACTCCGGTCCTCGAGAAGCACCGTGCCGTCGAACCCGAGCGACTTCGCGTGGTCGGCCATCAGCCGGGCCTCCGCGACACCGCTGCCGACCGCACCGCCGCTGAAGACCAGGCGGGTGGCGCGCGCTTCACCGGCCGGGATGGAGCGGATCGCGGCGCGGACCCGCCACCGGTTGACGGCGTTCGCCCTCGCCTGGGGGTTGCGGTAACCGAGCACGACCACGGCGTCGGCGGTTCCGCCACCGCTCCCCACGAGGGTCCGGGACCAGCGCCAGTTCAGCCACTCGCTCCAGGCCAGGGCCAGGACCCCGACCACCACCAGCCCCGTCCTTCGCCGCATACGGCCGACTCTAGGGCACCCCGGGTATCGGCCGGGGAAAACGGTCGCCGAGCGGGTCGGGACAGCGGGGGACACGGCGGAGCCCCCTCCTGTCCGAAGGACATCCGCACGGCCCCGCCGGAGATGCGGGCTTCCCGCGGCCGAAGCAGCGGGAAGCCCTGGACGGTCGGACGGGCTCAGATACGGACCACGATCTTGCCCCGCGTGTGTCCGCGCTCGGCGTGGGCGTGCGCTTCCGCGAACCGTTCGAGGGGGTAGGTCCGCTCGATGCGCGGTGTGTAGCGGCCCTGTCGGCCGAGTTCGCCCGCTTCGGCGAGGAGCGCGGAGTCGTTCTCCGCGTTGGCCACGTGCGTGCCCAGTCGCTGCGCATTGGCGTGGTCGGCGACCGTCGAAACGCGGGAGGGGTCGCCCACGATCGCGACGAGATCGTCCAGGGAGCCGGAGGCCGCGGTGTCGAGCGCGATGTCGACGCCGCCCGGGGCCAGGGAGGCCAGGCGCTCCGCGAGGCCGGTGCCGTAGGTGGTGGGAACGGCTCCGAGCGAGGCGAGGAACTCGTGGTTGCGCTCACTGGCCGTCCCGATCACGGTGGCGCCCCGGGCCACCGCGATCTCGACCGCGGCACTGCCCACGCCTCCGGCGGCGCCCTCGACGAGCAGGGTGCGCCCCCGCAGGGGGCCGAGCACCTTCAGTCCGCCCATCGCGGTGACGGAGGCCAGACCGGCGCCGGCGGCCTCCTCGTCCGTCCATGTGGTGGGAGCGAGGGCCCAGGCCGAGAGCACGGCCAGCTCCGCCGTCGCGCCGGTGACGCCGCCCAGGCCGAAGACGCGGTCGCCGATGTCCACCCCCTGTACCCCGTCACCGATCCCGTCGACGACGCCGACGGCGTCACGCCCGGGGATCGCGGGCAGGTCCACGGGAAGCACCTCTCGTACCGCACCGGAGCGCACCTTCCAGTCGACGGGGTTGACGCCGGCCGCCGCGACGCGGATGCGGATCTCGCCGGGCCCGGGGTGCGGGTCCGGCGCCTGCTCGACCACGAGGGTCTCCACACCGCCGTACTCGTGATAACGGACTGCGCGCATGACGTTCTGCCTTTCCACGCGGCCGGAACCGGCCGTTCGTGAGATCGGTGAGGCGAATCGGCGAGTGCCGACACCCACTACGCTAGAACCTGACGTTGACGTCAGGTGCAAATCGGGCAGGCCGCCCGGGCGGAGGAGGACCGGTGCGTATCGGTGAGGTCGCCGACAAGGCGGGGGTGAGCGTCCGGGCGCTGCGCTACTACGAGGAACAGGATCTGCTCCCGGCCGACCGCGGCCCCGGAGGCCAGCGGCACTACCCCGACACCGCCGTCGGCCGGGTCCGGCTGATCCAACAGCTGTACGCCGCGGGCCTGCCCAGCAGGGTGGTCCGCGATGTGCTGCCGTGCGTGGACTCGGGCGAGGCGCACCCGGCGCTCCTGGACCAGCTGGAGTCCGAACGCGCCCGCATCGACCAGCGGATCACCGACCTGCTCGCCGTGCGCGAACGGCTCGACGACGTGATCACCATCACGCGGGACCCCGATGCCGACTGCTCCCCCATGCTGTGAGGACCACCGCCGCAACGGCTGCGGACGCCACCGGCGCGCGAGGGCGCGTCACGGCTCGGAGCCGCTGACGGCTGCTTTCAGGAGGGCGACCCGTCCCGCCCGTCGCCCCTGACCGGCTGACCTCGCCCGCCCCCGATCGAGGCCGCCCGCCGGCACCCGCCCGATGGTCCCCGGCGTGGATAGCATCACCTGGCCGGTGCAAGACGTCCGCAACCGCGCCAGGCGTCCCGGCCCGGCAAGGAGGCCACATGAGCAAGGCGTACTCGCCGATCCCGGAGCTGAACCTGCTCAAGGAATTCGAGGACCGGATCGGCCCGGTCTACTACTCGGAGGGTTTCGAGCTGCGCGGGTACGGCGCAGACTCCGGCCTCCACACCTGGTCGGAGCACCCGGAGTTCCTGAGCCGGTTCATCCCCTTCGCACAGGCCAACCACTCCGGCTCCGACTACGCGCTGTGGCGGTGCGACGATCGGACCGACCTCGCCGCTCTGCCCGTCGTCCTGGTCGGCGATGAAGGGCACCTCTATGTGATCGCGCGAAACCTGAGGGAGCTGTTCCAGCTTCTGGCCATCGACAGCGAGCCCGTCGCCGACTTCGGGTTTCTCGCCTCTGGAGACGTCGAGGAACACAGCGACGGCCACCATGAGTTCCTCGCCTGGTTGAACGAGAACTTCGGCCTTGAGCCTCCGGAGGACCCGCACGCGCTCTGGACCGGGCGGAAGGAGTCCGACGATCGGTTCAGGGCATGGGCGAGCCGGTTCGTCGAGTTGGAGGACCGCTGACGGTCCATCGCAGGTCGTGATCTCCATGGCTGCGCGGCTTGTCGCCGGTCGTGGCTCACCAGGGCTCCGAGCGGGTGCCGCATGCCGTCCGGAGCGGCCTCCCCGGCCCATTCGGCGATGCTCCACCAGTTTTTACGCGGCAGGTCCGGCAGCAGTCCCGGAACCAAGTCCCTCAGTACTGCAACGACAGGTTGTCGCAGCACTGAGGACGCCTCACAGAAGTGGTGGGCTTGACCTGGTCGGAGGTCGGTGCCGTGCACGAGGCCGCCGGGTGGCGGGACGTGGCCAGCCGCGTCATCGCAGCCGATAAACCCGACGACGTCGGCGATCATCCCCGGGATACTTCACCCATGGACGAGATCGAAGTCGTCGTCGCCCATTCCGAGCGCGCGACCCTGCGCGCCGGCGACGTGTTCTTGAAGGTGGACGCCGACCAGGCGCGCACCGACGTCGAGGTCGAGGCGATGTCCCTCGCGCCGGTCCCGACTCCGCAGGTCCTGTGGCGCAAGCCGCCCGTGCTCGCGATCGCCGCCGTCCCGGGGACGGTGCTCGGCCGCCTCGGTGGGCCGTCGACCGCGTCGGCGGCGGCGTGGGCCGCGGCGGGTGCCGTCATCCGGCAGTTGCACGAGGCGCCGTTGCCGCCCTGGCCCGGCAGGCGCCGCCGGGGTCCCGACGAGTGGGCGGCGGAACTCGACCGCGAGTGCGAGCTGCTCGTGACGAACGGTGTCCTGCCCGCTGACCTGGTCACCCGCAACCGCCAGGTCGCCGAGGCCGCGTTCCGGCCGTGGACTCCGGTGTTCGCGCACGGCGACCTGCAGGTCGAGCACGTCTTCGTCGACGGCGACGAGGTCACCGGCATCATCGACTGGTCCGAGGCGGGCCGGGGCAATGCCCTGTTCGACCTTGCCACCTTGACGCTCGGACACGAGGAGCGCCTCGACGATGTCATCGCCGGTTATGGCACCGACGTCGACCTCGACGCGATCCGCGCGTGGTGGTCGTTGCGAAGCCTGCTGGGGGTTCGCTGGCTGGTCGAGCACGGCTTCGACCCCTTCGCGCCGGGCTGTGAGGTCGACGTGCTGAGATCCCGGATGTGAGGCTGCGCGGGCCCGACCGCTGTGAGTGCGTTCTGACGCATCGAGCAGGCCGTCCACTGGGGCGCATCGCCTGCCCTTACTCCCGACGAAGTGCGGTGCGCAGTCGTCGCCGACAGATGGCGGCACACCCGGGGGTGGCGAACGCGTGGTGGATGCCGTCGCGTATCTCCCCGTGCTCGAGGATCACCCACACGAACCAGGGCGCACCTCGACTTCCACACCTCTCTCGTGCAGGAGCCGGGACAGAAGATACACCTCCACACGTGTTCCCTCATACCCGGTGCCCGTCGCCTCGCGACCGAATTCTCGGGCCTCGGCAATGGATGCGCCGAAGACCTCCCTGAAGACCTTGAGCAGCACACCCCTTTTCTGCACCTCGCCCACGATTTTCACGTGCTCCACGCCATGCCGGTCGATCAACAGGTCGCGCACATGGGCAGGGGCCGGCCCCCACACCCACTGATGGGAGACCTGGCAGCCGGCGCACTCTCGCTCGACCTCCCAGCGGAGCCTGCCGCTTCTGACCAGTTGAACCACCCAGACTTCACGAGCGCGACCGCACACCTCGCACACATCTGACAAGCGAACAGCCTGCTCGACCATCACCACTCCCATGGACGCGAGGACGATCACTTCTTGCCAGCTCGCCGACCCCGGTCTGAGACGAGATCACTCGTCCAAGAAGGACGACCACGAAGAACCCCTTATTTCCACCAGGAGTCGCCGAGCCCTGTCTCTCACCACGTCCCACTGCCTGGCGGAAACCATGGACTCGGGGCTCCACAGTTCCGGATCGACGTCGATCAGTCTCGTGAAGAGGTCGAGGACCTCCCGGATCCCTTCATCGAGGAAGTCGGGGAACTCTTCCTCCTCGTCATACGTGACGTGACTTTTCACAGCGATGTAGCAGTCTTCCAGCTGCAGGACGATCTCGTCCTCAGCGCACCCCGTTCGCCTGATCCAGTTCAGTTGGCGTTCTCCGCTCCAGGACGCCACCCGGATCGAGAGCATGAGGCTCTTCATGTTCGGTGTCTTCTCGATCACCGAGACCCCAGGAGAAGCTCGATCCGGTCCGGCTCGCTGCCCACGTCGCCCGCCCTCGGTAGGGAACATTTCCATGATGCGCAGTTCCGGGATACCGGAAGATCATCGGCGGCCGTCTGGAAGACGCTCTCCAGTACGATGCACCGTGAAGGGATATGCATGGCCCGGGGCCTATGGTTCCACGGACATACGTCCGTTGGAAACGCGTTTTCCACTGCCCTCCGATCATGGCGGGGGCGATTCCTGCCCGTTCCCCCGTGCAGAAGACGGCAGACCGCTGCGAGGTCGAGGAGAGTGCTCTGATGCACGAGCGTTCATGGTCGGCGGTTCCGGTCGTCGCGGAACCGCCGGCCGATAGCGGAACGGGCGATGGACGAAGGTTCTTCGAGGTCCCCGAGTCCGGTTGGCATACCTTGTTCGCCTGGGCCGTCGGCCCCGAGCACATGGTCCGATGCCTGGACGTGCGTCCCCCCGCACCAGTCCACGTGGTCTATGAGAACAAAGGCGAGCGCACTGTCAGAGTCGAGGAGAGAACACGCGGCGACCGGTCGGCCGTGGACGGTGGCATCCACGACTACCTCACCGACGCGCGGGTGCCCTCCCAGCCCTGCGGCTACCGGTGGTTCATCGAACTGCCGGACGGCATCGACGACGCCGATCAGTTCTTCGCCCTTTTCGGACCCGCTCTGACGGACCTGCCGCCCGGCCCCCGTCCGCGGCGGGAGCGTGAGGCCATGATCGCGGTCGCAAAGACCCTGTACACAGCCGTTCCCCAGGAGATCAGCAGAGAATCTGTGGGAGACGGGTCGGGGTGAACCGATGGCAGTCCCATCGGGCGCGGGCAGTCCGCGGTTGCCGCCAAGCATGTCCAGGAGCAGGAAAGAGGAGCTTCCGCGCACGGCGGCACCCCGCCCGGCCGGCATTCCACAGCCGAGGGGAGCCCTCGGCCACCAGCACTCCTGGGTACTCTCCGTCCCCTGTCACCGCCCCCGGGCATCATGGACGGCGAACCGCTCTGTCCCCTGCCGCAGACGAGGAGCACCCCCACCACATGAGTCGCCCCAGGGAATTCGGACCGGTCCAACTCGCCCGCTGGCTGGGGCTGGACCACGACCAACTCCGCCGCGCCCTGCACCGCGGCCTCGTACCGCCCCCCGACATCGACGACCGCAAGTGGTCCGAAGCCCTCGCCAAGACCCTGCCCGAACGCACCGAGGCCATCCTCGCCGACCTGGCCGCCGGCCCCACGCCCCAGGACTCCCCCGCACCCGATCAGACCCCACCCCCGAAGAAGAAGACACCCGGCCGACGCGGCAGCTACGGGTCCGTCCAACTCGCCCGGCTCATGGGCCTGAAGGAATGGCAGGTCAAGCGGGCCGCGCAGCGCGGCCTCATCCCACCTCCCGACATCGACGGGCGCCGCTGGTCCCAGCACGTCGCCGAGGCCCTGCCCGAGCACGCCGCCGACGTCGCGCGCGAGATCGGCGACCACCCCGGCCTGGGATCGCAGAAGGCCGCCGACCGCGTGGCCGCGCGCACCGGTCTGACCGTCACCAGGGACGACGTCGCCGAACTCGCCGCCCGGGGCACGCTGTCCCCGGTCGGCGACTACATGGGCTCGGCCCTGTACTCCCTGCGGGACCTGGACGCCCTGGCCGAGGAACACCTGGCCCCCGTCATCGAGCAACGCCGGGCCTGGATCGAGGCGAGCCTGACCGGCAAGGAGGCCGCCGACCTGCTGGGCTGGTCCGTCGGCAGGTTCGAGGTCACCGCCGAACGCCACGGCCTGCTCCCCGGCAGACTCGACCGCTACCCCAGAGCCGACGTCGAACGGCTCGACGAAACACGCGCCCCCGGCTGAGTCCTCCCGCCCGACCGGGCGCCCGGCCACCGGAAGCAGCCCCTGCCCACGGGCCACGTCCGCCCCGGGCCGCGCCGCCCGGGGTGCGGAACGCCCGGGGTGCGGTCGTCCCCTGGACCCCGGGCGTACGGCCAAGCGTCCTGCGGTGCGCCCCGGGGCAGCCCGCCTCGAGGCGAACGCGCCTCGGGGCCCGGGGCGGAGGCGGGCGCACACGACCGTCGTCGGTGTCGTGGCCGCAGAATCGGCGCAGGCCTGCGACAGGCCCCGGGCCCGGCAGCAGGCTGAGTTCACAGCGGAGCGTGCGCCACGACTGCGACACCGTACCGGGCCCGGAGCTGCCTCACGGGGCTTTCGGGCTGCACCCTCAGGGGGTCTCCGATTTCGGCGAATTCCCGTTCACGCCGTTGCCGGAGAAGGGACGCTCCGTTTTTCCGGACGGGAAGGAAGCAGTGTTTTCCCGCCCGACTTCGGACAGCTCCGTGAATTTCTCGCCCAGCGGCCGTATCACGTTCTTCTCCACCTGGTAGTAGTCGGTGAGAACCGACAGGGGGACACGGCGCAGGTACCAGGTGCCGGTCAGGTTGCAGTCGATCCTCGGTTCGGGATGGAAACCACCGGTGAGCCAGCCCCCGCGCTCGGCCTCGAACGTGGTTTCCAGGCGAAAGTGGTTGAAGAGGTTCTGAGCGGTGGTGAGAACCGGCTCATCAGGATTCTGCGGACGCGGGTCGGTCACCCCGAACCAGCATTCCGGGTGCGGGGAGTTCTGCACGTAGGCGTCGCCGAAGCCGAGCCAGGGCCAGACGAAGGCGACGAGGCCGGCGTCGGCGATACGGCAGTCGTCGGCGGTCCTGCCCTCGGGGATGCGCTCGGCGTCGATGTAGAAACGACCCAGCCAGCTGGGAAGCCACAGGTAGTAGGGGTAGGCGCTGTCGTCCGACAGGAGGTAGCTGTTGGCGTTGGAGAACAGCGCCTTTCCCGCCACGGGAGTGAGCCGGGTCCCGTATTCGGGGAGGGAGAACCGGACGCTGAGGACCTCGAAGAATGATCTGATGTCGCGGAAGTACTCGGAGAACTGGTCGTAAGCGTTCGAAATCTCCTGAAGTACCTGCGGACGGAAGATCATGCAGCTCCCCGGTCTCAAGAAAATATGAACAGCATATTATGCCCTCAGTATGCGTGCGGTGCCTTCGGCTGGCAAGAGTACTGTGGGGCGGAAGTGCAGGTGTTGGTTCTGTGGTTTCAGGGGAAGAGGATTCCGATGTGGAATATCTGGATGTAGCGGTCGTCGGCGCCGGCCTCGCCGGATGCCACGTCGCGAACAGGTTGGCCGAGGCGAGGAGAGGGAGCAGAATCGGCCTTTTCGAGAACGACCACAGGATCGGCGGAAGAATGCACTCCGTCCGGCTTCCCGGCTCGTCCGGGGCCTGGGCCGACCTGGGCGCCATGCGGCTGCACACGGGCCTGCGCCGGGTCCTGGGGCTCGTCGAGGACCTGGGGTTGGGCGCGGACCTGGTGCCGTTCGAGTTCGGACGGCCGGAGAACCTGTTCCACCTGAGGGGGAGCAGGACGCGGCAGGGGGGCCTGGCCGGTGCCGCCCTCCCCTACCGGCTGCGCCCGGCCGAACGCGGGCTGGCGCCGGGGGCCCTGGCCGACAGGGTGGCGCAGACCCTGGTGCCGGGGTTCGCGGAGAGCCGTCGCACCCACCACGAGGCCCGCGCCCGAGGGGACCGGTCGGTCGCCGACCGCGCGCTGGCGGACTTCAGGTCGCGGTGCCGTACGGGGCGGCTGCACGGCCGGCCCCTGGAGGAGGCGACCTGGTCCGACGCCCTGCGGGCCGTCCTGAGCGGCGACGCCGTGGCCTTCGTGCACGACGCGGGCGGCTACGACGTGTCCGCAGGGGGCGAGGGCGCGACCGCTCAGCTCGACCTGCTCTACCGGACCCCGCCCGACGCCGAGTACGTCTGTCTGCGGCGGGGCATGGAGAGCCTGCCACGGGCCCTGCACGAACGTTTCACGCAGGCCGGCGGCGCCACCCGCCTCGGCCACCGGCTGGTGCGGGTCGAGCGCGGGGACGCTCCCGGCGAGGGCTCCGGGCGGCGACGCCACCGGCTCCTCTTCCGGCGGTCGGACACGCGGGGGCGCCTCCTGCCCGGCCACGTCCGCGTGTGCGCCGACGCCGTCGTGCTGGCCCTCCCTCCCGGGCCGCTGGGCGCTCTCGACCTCACCGGCCTGCCCGTGGGCACGCACCTGTCCGCCGACCTGGCAGCGGTCGAGGCCGTCCCCGCCCTCAAGCTCTTCCACCTCTACCGGCGCCCGTGGTGGCGGGATCTGGGCCTGAGCCGGGGAAGGAGCACCACCGACGCCCCCCTGCGCCAGCTCTGGTACGGAAGCACCTGCCAACCCCCCGGCGGCGATCCGCACCCGTCGCCCGCTCCGATGCTCGCCGCCTATCCCAGCGGCCCCTCGGTGGGACAGTGGCTCAGCGGCGGGATCGGCGAGGGCACGGCGGGGGACCACGCCTTCCCCTCCGCGGGCGACGCTCCGGCGCCGGGCGCCGCCGTGGTCGCCCGCGCCCACGCCCTGCTCCGACACGTCCACGGCCTGCCCTCCCTCGAACCGCCCCTCGCAGCCTGCTGGCGGGACTGGAGCAGCGGCGCGTGGCACACGAGGCGCCCCGGCCACGACCCGCGCGCCCTGGCACGGCGCATGGGTCAGCCGGCCGCACGCGAGCGCGTGCACGTGGTCGGCGACTGCTGGACCCACGATCCGGGGTCCGTCGAGGGAACCCTCGACAGCGCGGAGGCCGTTCTTCGCGAACACTTCGCCCTGCCCGTCCCGGAGTGGTACCGCGACGCGGGCGCCCGCTGAACGCACCCTGACAGGAAGCACACGACCGGAGGAGCCGCCGTGGAGAACACCGATCCAGCCCCGCCCGGACGCACCGCGTTCGCCGACCGTGCCCTGACCGCGTACCTGGAGACGCTCCCCCGGCCGCGGGCGAGGCTCGGCGGAGGGGCCGGCGACTGGCGGGTCGAGGAGGTCGGCGACGGCAACGTCAACTTCGTGTACCGGGTCCTGGGCCCCTCCGGCTCGGTGTGCGTCAAACAGGCCCCGCCCTACGTGCGCGTGGCGGGCGAGTCCTGGCCGCTGACCCCCGAACGCGTCGTCCACGAGTACCGCGCCCTGGAGGAGCACGGGCGGGCGGCCCCCGGGGCGCTGCCCGCCCCCCTGCACCTGGACCGCGACCGCCACCTGCTCGTCATGGAGTACGTGGAGAACCACACCGTCCTGCGCCACAGCCTGGGCCGAGGGGCCCTCCACCCGGGGTTGGGCGAGCAGGTCGGCGACTACCTGGCCCGCACGCTCTTCGCCACCTCGGACCTGGCCCTGCCCGCCGCGGACAAACGCGCCCTGGTCGCGGAGTTCGAGCTCAACACCGAGATGTGCCGGATCATGGAGGACATGGTCTTCACGGAGATCTACCGCGACTTCCACCGCAACAGCTGGACCTCTCCCGAACTGGACGCGGAGGTGGCCGCCGTCCGGGCCGACGCCTGCGTCCTGATCGCCGCCGCCCGCCTCAAGGACCGCTACCTCACCAGCAGACAGGCGCTGCTGCACGGTGACCTGCACACCGGCTCGGTCATGGTGGGCGCGACCGGGAGCCGGGTCTTCGACCACGAGTTCGCGTGCTTCGGCCCCATGGGCTTCGACGTGGGCGGGTTCCTGGCGCACCTGCTCATCGCCTACTTCGCCGCGGACGGCCGCCGCGGAACGCCCTCTCCCCCCGAGGACGAACAGCAGGCCTGGCTGTTGGACCAGGTGGAGCAGACCTGGGACGTCTTCCGGGAGCGCTTCCTCGCCCTGTGGCGCTCGTCGGGCCGCGGCGACTCCTACCCCGCCGCCCTCTTCGCCGACGCCCGCGGGGCCGCCGCCCTGGAGGCCGAACGCGGCGCCTATCTGGACCGGGTCCTCTGCGACTCCGTCGGTTTCTGCGGAGCCGAGCTCATGAGGCGCCTGATCGGCTTCGCCCGTCCCGCCGACCTGACCGGGATCACCGACCCCGGGGCGAGGGCGGCCTGTGAACGCGCGGCCCTGCGGCTGGCGCGGAGCCTGCTCGTGGACGCCTCCGGCCACAGGAGCGTGCGCGACGTCACGGACGCGGCCCGGCACGCCCGCACGGGGTGAGGAAGGCACGGCACGACGCCGTGGCCGGGCGGGTCCGGGGCCGCACACCGCCCCCCGGCCGGGCTCCCACGGCGTGCCCTCGGGCGCCGTGCCTCCCGGGGAAGCGGTGTCGGACCGACGGCTCCGGGCGCCGTGCCGCGGCGGACGGGGGCGGTGTGCGCAGGGCCCTCCCTCCCGAGACAACCCGGTGCGCGGATACACGGGTCCTCGCACGGAGAAAAATTCGCCGACAAGGCGGGAGAGCGGTTCGGCGCACCGAACCGCCGTTCCGCCACCCGCCGGCCGACGGAAACCACCGCGGGCAGAACCGGCGCGAAAGGGGTTGCGTGAAAAATGACGAATCCCGCTGCCGCCACTCCCACCGAAGGAGCACACCGGCCTTCGGTGCGAGTGGAAACAGAAAGGAAACACCGCCCCTTTCCCGCAGGCGGATATGTTCCCGCGGCCGCACAGGGAATCCCACGGACCACAGCACACTCCCACGAGTGTGCACGACCGCGTCGAGGACCGCTATCACCCGCAGGACAGAAGTATCTGTCCACCTCCTTGCCCGGGGCACCCCCACAAAGGAACGATAAAGACCCACACCAACACCAATTCGGGTAAATCAACGAATAAGGGACTGCTATTGACTGGGGCGATTGAGGGAACTAATGTTCCGCGGGGGGCTTCTCGCCGACGACCGAGAACGAGCAGTGAACAGACCGAACGTCCCTGGAGTGCCGGCAGACCCCATTCCCTCCAACGTACCGAGCGCCCCGGAACCCGGTTCCCCAGCCGGAAGAATTCGCTCCAGATTCACTACTCCCTTTCACGTCGAACGAGAACCAGTCGGAATCACGCGGTAATCCGAGGCCCCTCACCCGACCATGGCCTCCGGCCAGCCACGCCCCAGCACGGGACACCGAGCCAGTGAAGCATTTCGTCCAGCTCAGTCAGATCCCACGAAGCCCCGACTACGACTACTGCGTCATCGGCGGAGGGCCCGCAGGCCTCATCGCCGCTCACGAGCTCTCCAGGCGCGGCGAGACGCTGCTCCTGGAAGCCGGAGCGGCCTCGCCCGAGAGCTCCTACAGCGAACTGCGCGCCGCGACGACCGACAGCGTGCTCGTCAGCGACCACGGCGTCCATCCGGCCAACCCGTGGACCCTGCGCGGTCCCGGCGGCGGCATGGAGCGGTACGCGGGGATCCTGGTCCGCTACCGCGCACAGGACTTCGACAGGTCCGCGGCGTTCGCACACGCCTCGGCCGACCCGCGCTGGCCCATCGGATACGAGGACCTGCGCCCGTACTACGACGAGGTCGAGCGGCGCTTCGGGATCGCGCGCACCACCGGCCTCGACCCCACCGAGCCGCCCTCGTGCGCGCCCCTCCTGCCACCGCATCCGCCCAGCGCACGGGCCGAGCTCATCAACGAGGCGTTCGACGAACTCGGGATCGGACACTTCCCCACACCGCTCGGGGTCAACTCCCGTCCTTTCGCCCGACGCCCCGCCTGCACCCGGTGCGGTCCCTGCAACGAGACGCTCTGCCGGACGGGCGCGAAGGCCTCGGTGCTCCCGCTCGTGCTGGGATCCGGCTCCGAGCACCGGCTGCGCCTCGCCCACGCGGTCACCGCCGAGGCCCTCCGGGTCGACCCGAGCGGCCGGGTCAGCGCGGTCGAGTGCCTGGACACGGTCAGGGGCCGGCACGCGACCATCAGGGCCCGGCACTTCGTCATCGCGGCCGGCGCGCTCAACAGCTGCGCCCTGCTCCTGCGCTCCACCAGCCGCCTCCACCCGCACGGACTGGCCAACGGGAACGACCAGGTGGGACGGGGCATCCAGTTCAAGCTCACCGGGTACGCCGACGTGCGGGCCCCTGCCTCGGCACAGCTGCGGGAGAGCCCCACCCTGTTCAGCACCACCGCGACCACGGACTTCTACCACCGGCTGCCCGGGGGCGGATGCGGCGGCTTCCTCTACGAGGCGTCGGCCTCCGACCGGCCCGACACGATACGTCTGCACTTCGTCGTGTCGGAGACGCCGATGGCCGAGAACTCCGTGGCGCCGGCCCCCTCCTCCGCCGACGGGCCCAACGTCGTGATCCGGCACAGGACCCACCGGTCCGACCTGCGACGGCTGCGCTCCCTCCGCTCGATCGCGGTCGACACCCTCGCACGCATCGGACGCGGCGTCCGTGCCCAGGAGGAGTTCAACGCCACGGGCATGGCGCACCTGGCGGGCGGCTGCCGCGCGGGCACGGACCCCAGGACCTCGGTGGTCGGCCCCGAGGGACGGCTGCACCAGTGCGACAACGTCTATGTCGCCGACTCCGCCTACTTCCCGTACGCGGCCGCCGCCAACCCGACGATGACAGTGATCGCCAACGCGCTGCGCATCAGCAGGCAGCTCGCACAGCACTCCTAGGAGGACCCCTTGGACGGAATACAGCAAGCACTCGACACCACCTGCACCCGGACGCGGGACATGGACCGCAAGAACCCGCTGCTGCTGGAACGGGGCCGGGGCGCGACGTTCACCGACGCCGAGGGCAGGTCCTACGTCGACTTCACCTCGTGCACCGGCGCCGCCCCCCTCGGCATGGGGCACCCCCGGATCGTGGAAGCCGTCACCCGGCACCTCGCCGACGGCGGCGGCATCCTCCCCGGGACCATGAGCAGGATCCGCGTCGACCTCGCGCTGCGGCTGCTGGACCTGTTCCCGCACAGCGAGAGGGTCGCCTTCATGCGGACCGGCTCCTGCGCGACCTCGGCAGCGGTGCGCCTGGCACGGGCGGCGACCGGCAAGAACACCGTCCTCACCAGCGGGTACCACGGATGGCACGACTGGCAGCTGCAGTACCAGGGCGACGCCCGGCAGCACGCGTACGACCCCCGGGTGCACCACTTCGGCTACGACGCCGACCAGCTGCTCGCGCTCTGCCGCGAGTACGCCGACGACCTCGCGGCCGTCGTCGTCTCCCCCGAGCACGACGTCATGCCGACGGGGCACCTGGAGGAGCTCATCTCGATCACGCACGGGTTCGGCGGCGTCGCCGTCCTGGACGAGGTGATGACGGGGTTCCGCGTCGGCCCGGGCGGGCTGACGGCGCGTCTGGACCCCAGGCCCGACATCACCGTGCTCAGCAAGGGGCTCGCGAACGGCACCGCCCTCTCGGCCGTGCTGCTCGGCCCCCGGGTCGCCGGCGCCCACGAGGCCACCGACCTGGGGAACACCTACCTGCGCGAGACGACGCCGTTCGTCGTGGCGCTGGAGAGCATCGACCTCCTGGCCGAGGAGACGGCACGGGTGCACCGGACCACCGCGTCCCTGGGCGCCGGGCTCAACGAGGTGTTCTCCGCCACGGGCTACCCGGCGTGCGCGGCGTGGGACGACGGGATCCTCCACCTGGTCTTCGCCACCGGCGACCTCGCCGGCGGCTTCTACCGGACGATGCTCGACGCCGGACTCTTCCTGGGGAGCGGAGGGACGATCCTGCCCGGGGCCGGGGTGACCGACGACCATGTGGCCCTCGCCGTCCGCACGGCCCGCACGCTCGCGGAGGGGACGGCCGCGACCGGCCACGCGAGCCCCTTCGAGACCCCCGACGACGCACTCTGGCAGCCGTTCGCCGACTTCTGCGCCGACGCCTTCCGCGCCACCCCCTCGGTGGCGGACCTGTGGTGGACGGCCAAGGTCGCCGCGCAGGTGAAACCCGCCCGTGAGAAGGGAGCGCTCCGATGAACCCCGTCCTGCTCGGTGGTGAGAACCGCTCCGGCACCACGCTGCTCAGCATCGTCCTCAACTCCCACCCCGACCTGTGCGTGGGTCCCGAACTCGACTTCGTCGAGCCCCCCAACCTCGGCACGCACGTCCTGGAGGCGATCGAGCTGGTCCGGTCGCGCGACCCGCGCGCGGTCGGCCCCGGCACCTCCAGCGGGGATCCGTACTGGTACGACGCGGCCCATTTCGTCAAGCAGTGCGAACGGTTCGGCATCGGCTACGCCGAGCTGGCCGGGGCGATCCGCGCCCGGCTCGACAGGGACGGGGGCAACCTCGTCACGCTCCCGCAGCGGTGCGAGCTGATCAGGGTCCTCAGCGAGGCCCGCGCACGCGCGCAGGGCGCGCGGACGTGGGGCATCAAGCTGCAGCGCAAGATCAGGGACGTGGACGAGTTCGCCAGGATCTGGCCGCGGGCGCGGTTCATCCACATCGTCCGCGACGGCAGGGACGTCATCACCTCCCACCTCCACACGGTGCCCGACTGGGGCCACAAGGACGTCGAGACCGCGGCCCGGGACTGGGTGGAGATCATCTCCTTCGCGCGCCACCGGGCCCCGTCCGGCCGCTACCTCGAGGTGCGCTACGAGGACCTCGTCGCCTCCCCCGAGGCGGTCACCCGCCGGATGTGCGACTTCCTGGGCATCGCGTGGTCGGCGCGCATGGTCCGCCACCAC
Organism: Nocardiopsis sp. NPDC006198; assembly: GCF_040613895.1. Classification (NCBI taxonomy): domain Bacteria; kingdom Bacillati; phylum Actinomycetota; class Actinomycetes; order Streptosporangiales; family Nocardiopsidaceae; genus Nocardiopsis; species Nocardiopsis sp. NPDC006198. The sequence goes on from NZ_JBEXSY010000015.1 coordinate 74,413, forward strand.
GAGCTGGAGCACCCCCTCCACCGGAACCCGTGGTCCCACCCCGCCGCCGAGAAGACCAAGGCGCGACTCACACAGAACTCCGTGGGCCGCTTCCGCCGCGAACTCGGCCACACGAGGACGGCACAGTACGAGAGCGTCGCGGGGGACCTGCTGGCCGACTGCGGATACGAGCGGAGCACAGGTGCCCCCTCCCGATGACGCCGCCCTGTTCGCGGGGCTGTTCGCGCTGATCCTGTTCAGCGCCGCCGTCCAGTCCCTGTCCGGGTTCGGCTTCGCGCTGCTCAGCGCCCCGCTGCTCACGGCGGCGCTGGGCGGCCCCCAGGCCGTCTCGACCATCATGATCACCGGTACCGCCTGCGACATCGCCATCCTGGCGATGCGACGGGACGTGCCGCGGCCGGCGGTGCGCGAGACGTGCGCCCTCGCGATGTGGTCGGCCCCGGGGATGCTCCTCGGGGCCTGGCTGCTCACGGCGCTGCCCGCGCTCGGGCTCCAGGTGTTCGTCGCGTGCGTGGTCATCGCGGCGGTGGTCATGAGGGTCCTCTCGCGCGAGGACGGCGCCGTCCTGAACCCGGTCTGGGCGGCCCCGGCGGGCCTCCTGTCCGGGGCGTTGAGCACCTCGACGTCCCTCGGGGGACCGCCCAGCGTCTACTACCTCGTCCACCGGGGCCTGACCCCGCACACCATGCGCGACACCCTCGTCACCCTCTCCCTGGTGCGCCTGCCCCTCAGCGTCGCGGCGCTCCTGTTCACGGGCGCCTGGGAGGTCCACCCCCTGTGGCTGCCGCTCGTCGGCGCCGCGCTCCTGGGTCAGGCGGCGGGCACCCGGGCCTTCCACCGCTTCGGCCACACCCGCTACGAACACATCGTCCTCGGCCTGCTCACCACGTCGGCCGTCGTGTCCCTGGGCGCCCTCGGCCTCACGTGAAGCCGAGGACCGCTGTCGGCGGGCGCCGGTACGCTCCCCGCCCGCTCGTCGGCGTCACCGGACGGCCCGCCCGTAAAACTTACGGCTCACTTCGCCCTGCTCCAGGATGGTCCGGAGGGAGGGAACCGGGGAGCCGATACCTTGTGGCACCAGGAGCCGCCGGTCGGGACCGTCCGGCCTCGCAACCGGTACACAAGGAGGCGCTCATGTCGGATGCCGAGCGCGTGGTCGTCCTCGGCGGCCACGGCAAGGTCGCCCTGCTCACCGCACCCAAGCTCACGAGCGCGGGCTATTCCGTCGACTCGGCCATCCGGGACCCCGCCCAGAGCGCCGATGTCGAAGCCGCGGGAGGCAACCCCGTCGTGCTCGACATCGAGCGGGCGGACGTCGAGGCGCTCACGGAAGCCTTCGACGGCGCGCGGGCCGTGGTGTTCGCCGCCGGCGCGGGTGGGGGCGACCCCGCGCGCACCGCCAGGGTCGACCACGAGGCGGCCGTCCGCGCGATGAGGGCCGCCGAGAAGGCGGGCGTGAGGCGCTTCGTCATCGTGTCCTACGCGGGAGCCGGGGTCGATGTGGACAGGATCGACCCGGACAACCCCTTCTACGCCTACGCGAAGGCCAAGCACGACGCCGACGCGCACCTGAGGGGGACCGAACTGGACTTCACGATCCTCGGCCCCGGGAACCTCACCCTCGAACCGGCGACGGGGAAGATCCGGCTCGCGGACGCCGACGGCACGATCGACGGCCGGCAGCCGGGCGACGAGGGCCGCACCTCCCGGGACAACGTCGCCGAAGTGATCACCCACGTCATCACCGCGAACGCCGGCATCCGGCAGACCGTGAACTTCTACGACGGCCCGACACCGATCCCCGAGGCGCTCCCCTGAGCAAGGCCGACCAGGCGCGCAACCGCGGGAAACTCGGCTCCCGCGGCAGTCGGCCGCCGCGTCTCGACCCGGTCGACCACCGCGAGCGCCATGCGGTCGAGTGCGGAACCGACCGCCTCGAGAGGCACCGCGCGGTGGCCACGCTCTACGACGGGCCCGCGGTCCGATACGAGGCGGCCGTCCTCGTCCCGGCCGTCGACGCATGGCTGTGAACGGCCGGGCACGGGCTTGGCCGGAACCAGGCGTTCTGCTGTCGGCCGACACGGTCGCGGTTCCCATGGCACAGGGGACAGGATCGTCGCATGCAGCCGATCTTCGTTCTCGTGCACAGCCCGTCCGTGGGTCCCTCCACCTGGCAACCTGTGGCCGAACGCCTGACGGCGGCGGGCTACCGGGTGCGGGTGCCGTCCCTCCTGCACATCGGCGCCGGTGCTCCGCCCTTCTGGCCCCGCATCGCGGAGGCCGTCCGCGACGACCTGCGGCAGGTCCCGGCCGGCAGTCCCGTCACTCTGGTGGCACACAGCAACGCAGGCTTGTTCCTCCCGGTGATCCGCTCGAGCCTCGACCACCCGGTGACCGGTTCGGTCTTCGTCGATGCCGCACTGCCGGCACGGATCGGGCCGATACCCGTCGCCCCACCCGAGGTGCTGGAGTTCCTCCGCCCGATGGCTGCGAACGGCACGCTGCCACGCTGGACCGACTGGTGGGACGAGGCGGACATCGCCCCCATGTTCCCCGATCCGCTGGTGCGGCGGACCGTCACCGAGGAGCAGCCCACCCTGCCGCTGTCCTACTACGAGCAGCACATCCCGGTTCCCGACTCCTGGGACGACCATCCCTGTTCCTACTTGCAGTTCAGCCCTGCCTACGACGGCCTTGCCGCCAAGGCGCGTGAACGCGGCTGGCGCGTGGCGCGCCTGCCCGGCGCGCACCTCCATCAGCTCGTCGATCCCGCCGGCACAGCCGGGCACCTCGTTGAACTCGCCACGACGATGTGATCCACCTTCGATACACACGCCAGGACCCGCCGGCCCGACCAAACGCACCCCTGCCGGTTCACCGATTCTCCTGTCAGAGGTCAGGGTGCACGGGAACAATGGCTCCATGACATCACCGAAAGCACCCGTTCCGTCCCGCTCGGTCACCTTATCCGCCCTCTGCGCGTCCGCGGTCGTACTGACCCTGGCGGGCTGCGGCGGGCCGGCTCAGCCCCCTGAAGAGGTCCCGTCGGCCGGCGTCCCGTCAACGCCCCCGACCAGCCCCTCCACCTCCCCGTCAGCTTCCCCCTCCCCGGTCGCACCGTCCGACGGCACCGATCTGGCCGCCTGCTCCGACGGCGACTGCGAGGTGGAGGTGACCGCACCGGCAGAGGTCGGCCTCAACCCGGAGTTCGCCATCGACACCCTCACGATCGACTCGATCACGGACGGGTCGTTGGCGTTCACGATGACCAGCACCGCGGGCGAGGTGTCCTTCGGCTGCCAGAACAGTGACTCCGCGCCCTGCGACAGCAGCCTGCAAGGAACGTTCGGCCCCGGCGGCGCGGCCACGGGACAGGCGACCGGCGGACCCGGCGCGCAGGTCGGCCTCAACGACCTCGTCCTGGAGGTGGTGGACGTGAGCGGTGACAGCGCGATCATGCGGATCGTTCCGGCCTGAGCGCTCCCCCAAGCAAAGGGGAAACCACCCTGCGCCGGCTGCACGCTCGCCTGGAAACCTGACTCACAACCTCCGTGTCCGAGCTCGGTCCGAACTGCTCGGACACGGACCAGGTCGGTGTGGGTGAAATGGGCGCTGGCAGGGGTCGCAGCTCCGCGGTCAGGGTCGCCGGAAACGAAGGATGTCTGCACGCGACGCGTGATCAGCAGGACACCGCCGACACCGCCCCGGGCCTTGTCACCGGTGGCCGCTACTGTCAGGCCCTCCGGCGGAACAACCCGACCGCCGTCCAGCGCAGTCGTCGTCCGAAACGCCGGAACCGCCAGTGGGCCGGCCTCCGGGACCGACCTGTCCCACAGAGAGCCGGCATGCCCCGCACCACACCCCCGCGACCGGTCGACATCACCGCTGTCGTCCCCCGGCTGGCGCCGCTGGCGCGCACCACGACCCGGTTGCACCCCCGCCCCGGATCACCGTCCGTCCGCGACAGTTCGATCGGCGGTCCGCTGCTGTGGCCGACCGCCGAGCCGTGGCCGCACTGCGACGGCCCCCACGAGCGGGGCTTCGCGGTGGACATGTCCCTGGTGGACCTGAGGCTGGAACGGCTACGCGCCGCCGTGCGCGGCAGGAACAGGACCCCGCAGGAGCAGAAGACCCTCGGGCAGCTGGAGTCCCGGGCCTATCCGCTCACGAGCCCACCGATCGCGCCGCACCACGGTTCGGTGGCGATGCTGCCGCTCGCGCAACTGTACGCGCGCGACGTGCCCGACCTGCCCGCCCCGGCGGGGTCGGACCTGCTCCAGGTGCTGTGGTGCCCCTTCGACCACCCCCCGGACATGTTCATGCCCAGGACCGCGCTGGTCTGGCGGTCCTCGGCCGCGGTCACCGGCGTCCGTACCGAGCCCCCGGAACCGGCGGCGGTGCAGTACCCGGGCTACCTGCCCGAGCCGTGCCTGATCGAGCCGGAGCAGGTCACCGAGTACCCCAACCCCCTGGAGTTGGACAAGGACCTGCAGGAGCTGCTGGGACGGTGGAACACGTGGGAGGCGGCCGGCGCCGCTCCGGACAGCTCCTACGCGTCCGCCCCGGAGGAGTTCTACCACAGCGAGCTGTCCGTGGCGCCCGGCTGGAAGGTCGGCGGCTGGGCCCCGTGGGGCCCCACGGACCCCGTTCCCCGGTTCTGCCCCGCCTGCGGCACCGGGATGGACCCGCTCCTGACCGTCGCCACGTTCGAATGGGACAGCAGAGACCAGACTTGGGTTCCGCACGAGGAACAGGCCGCTGGGTCGTCCCACCGCTCCGGTCACCCCGGTCCGAGAATGCCGACCGCGGTCCAGATCGCCAGCGGCTACAAACAACAGCTCTACATCTGCCCGGCGGACCCGGAGCACCCGCACACCGAGCTGATGCAGTGAGCGCCCGGACGGCGGCCGCCCGCGCACCGCTGTCCGCGGCCCCGCTCCCGCCCGGGGAGGGGGCATCCGCCCCATGTCCACGGTCAACCCCGTGATCTGCGCTCTCGGCACGACGTCAGGAACCGTCGACTCCCACGGGAGAATGACCGTGTGATCGATCCCGGGACCATCGACCTGGCCGAGTTCCTGCACACCTGGTACGGCGCGCCCAGCAGACGCGCGGCACCGCTTCCCGATTCCTGCGACTGGCTCCCCGGTCCGCTGAAGGATTGGCACACTCTGGCCCGCCGGTGGGACACCCGGCTCACCCACACGACGTCGATGATTCCACCCGAGAAAATTCTTCCCACCGACGGCAAGGCCGTTTTCATGGTGGACTCGACGGCCGACTGGCGCTGGTGCATCGACCCGGACGAGCCGGACAGCGTCTTCGATGCCGAGGAGTACGACCCCGTGGAGAGGAACCCGGAACGGCTCGCGGACTTTCTCGTCCACAACACCGTCAGAGAAGCCGCCTTCGGCGCCGCCGCCAGGACGTGGGCGCCCGCGGTTCCCGACGAAGCGTTGCCGGAGATCCTCTCCCCCATGGAAGAAGTCGCGTTCGGCGCCTGGAAGTGGCCGGTGCCGGGCTGCAGGATCTTCCTGGGCGATGGTGCGCTCGCGGAGATCGTCGAGGTCGATCCCGACTCCGGGTGGGAGGTCCACGTGGCCGCGCCGGGCTTCGCTTCCCTGTCCCGCCTGGAGAACATATCCGGAGCACACTGGCGGACGCCTGGGGGCTCGCCGAGAACCGCCCCGAAGTGAGGCCGGGCGCCTGAAGCGCCGCAACGGTGCCGGCCGTCGTGGCCCGACGGTACTCACCGGATACCGCCTGCGAAACCCCTGCCGAACGGTGTGATACGTTCGAAAACTTTGTTCGCGCCGGAAGGAACTCCATGGACATGCCCTCCCCGCACCGCCGCTTCCTCGACGATGTGCTTCCCAGGATGCGGCAGGAGCCGAGAATTGCCGGCGTGGCCGTCGCGGGCTCGATCGCGGGAGGACTGTCCGACATCTACTCCGACGTCGATCTGGTCGTGGCCGTCGAGGACGAGGCGTTCGATTCCGTCATGGCCGAGCGCCTCACCCTGATCGGCTCGTGGACCGACCTCGTGGCGGGATTCACCGGGGAGCACGTCGGCGAACCCCGTCTGATCATCACTCTTGTCGGCCCGCCTCTTCTCCATGTCGACTTCAAGTTCGTCCGGGTCCGCGACTTCGCCGAGCGCGTCGAGGACCCCGCCATCCTGTGGGACCGGAACGGCGCCCTGGCGGATGTCCTCGCGGCGCACCCGCCCGCGACCGATCCGCTCGACCTCCAGTGGATCGAGGACCGGTTCTGGATATGGGTGCACTACGGTGCCACGAAGCTCGGCCGCGGAGAGTTGTTCGAGGTCATCGGCTTTCTCGGCTACCTGCGCGATGCCGTGCTGGGCCCGTTGGCCGCACAGCGCGCGGGAGCGCCGTCCCGCGGCGTCCGCCACCTCGAATCCGTCGCACCGGACGAGGCCCGGGAGCTGCGGGCGACGCTCTGCGGTCACGACGCCCACGAGGCCGGCCGGGCCATCCTCGCCACGGTCGACCTCTACCGACGCTGGCGCGACGACACCGGAGCCGCCCTCGACCACCGCCGCACCGCCGAACGGCTTGCCGTCCGCTACCTCCACGACGTCATCGGCCGGTCGGCCTGACCGAAGTGCTCCGGCGGGCCACCGAACGGGGATGCGTCGGATGCGGCCGCGACCTTCGCCGATGGACGGGTCCTGGCTCGGCCCGCAGCGGCTCGGCCCGCACCGGTCCAGATCCGTGCAGCCCAGCTCGTCGATGCGGAGCAGGTCCACCCGTCAGCCGGGGCCCCCGTTCACGAGACGGTCCAGAGCCCGGACCAGGGGGCGGCGGACGAGCCACGTCTCGGGGGTGTCGTCCGGACGCCAGTCCTCGGGCTGGTCGCTCTCGGTCCGGATCAGGGTCTCGAAGATCCCCTGGGGCTGGGAGAGGATGAACCGCAGAACGTTCCTCCGGTGGGAGTGGTCCATCTCCGAGATCTGGCGGACGACCCCGTCCTTGCCCTTCCAGACCTCTTCCTGGTCCAGGAGCATGATCCAGTGGTCCTCCGGGGCCCAGCTCGGCTGGTCCCTGCGCAGGAGATCGGCCCTGCGGACGTGCTCGGCAGCCTCCACCCTGCTGATCAGTGTCGGGTCGATCGCCCCCTCCAGCCCCGCCCGCCAGAAGTGCTCCCTGGCCTCGCGCTTGACCAGGACCGCCTCGTGCCAGTGCTTGCGGTGGGCGAGGCAGTCGGCCTGGTGGGTCAGGGCGTCCGCGTACCTTCGCCGGTACAGGGAAGGCCGGGCCGTCGCCAGCCGCCGGTACCGTTCGGCCGATTCCGCCGCCAGCGCGGCGGCCTCCGAGCACCGGTCGACACGCCGCAGCGTCGTCGACAGGTTTCCGAGCACCGCGGCCAGGTCGGCGGCGAAGGCCTCGGGGTTGACCCGTTCGAGCTCCCGCATGACCTGGCCGGCCTCCTCGAACCACCGCACGCTCTCCTGGGACTCGCGAAGGAAGTGCAGCACGGACGCGTAGGAGTTCAGGAGGCGGGCCAGCTCGGGTTCGTGGACACCGGGACGGAGCTCGACGGAACGGCGGAGGATCCCGATGGCCTCCTCCAGGACGACGGTCGCCTCGTCCCAGCGCCCGAGGGTCTCCAGGAGAACCCCCAGGTCGTTGAGGGCGTTCCCCAGCTCCGCCTCCTCCAAGGAGCCTTCGGGAGCCGTGCGGGCGCGCAGGAGCCGGACCGCTTCCAGCTGGTGGGACAGCGCGTCGTCCCACCGCCGGTCGAGCACGACCAGGTCGGCGGTCTGGCTCAGCGCCGTGGCGAAGTCGGAGGCGCGAGCACTCACGTCGTCGGCGGGCAGCTCCCGGTGGATCCTCACGGCCTCCTCGCCGGCGCTCAAGGCCTCCCTCCAGTTCCCCAGGTCCATGTGGTGCCGAGCCGACTGGGTCAGGGAACGGGCCAGTTCGGGTTCGTGGGCGCGGGCGTCCTTCACGGCGAGGGCCCTGTGGAGGTCGACCGCCCTCTCCGTCACCACCAGGGCCTCCTCGTGACGGCCTGCCCGGGACATCCTCAGGCCGAGCAGGCGGTACTCGCGTGCCTCCTCCGCCGGATCGTCGATCCTCTGCAGGCGTTCACCCGCGATGCGCTTGCCCAGCGCGGCGATACCGGCGTCCAGGTCGATCCGGCGGTGGTCCGGGAAGCATGCCTCGACGGACTCCAGCGTCTCCAGGGAGAGGTCCAGGAGCGCCAGCCCCGCGAGGCACTCGCCGCCGCCGGAGGTCGCGAGCGCGGGATCGCGTCCCAACAGGTCTTCGACGTGGCCCGCGACATGGGGCCACCGGTCGGGCGCGGCCGCCGCCACCAGGAAGGTCAACGCGCGCGGCAGATAGGTCGGGCGCCGGTCGGGGGCGGCCGTGTCGACGAGGAGGTCCACCGTGTACCGCCCCCAGGGCGAGGGCGGGTGCTCCGGGATGCCGTGCCCGGGCAGGGCGACCGCCAGCAGGTCCTCGGCGAAGCGGTCCGGATAGAGCGGTTCGAGTACCTTTTCCGGCTCCGCGGGCGGATAGCAGACGCTGTGGTCGGCCAGGAGTCGGTGCGGATCGGGAAAACCGAGGCGGTCGGCGACGGTCACGCCCTGGGAGTAGGGCAAGGCCCCGGTGAGCGCGGCCGTGAAGACCGACCGGTGCATGGTCCCCGGTGCCGTCGCGTAGTCCAGGCCCGCGGCGGCGTTCTCGTACAGGCGTGTCCAGTGCTCCCTTTCACGGTCCAGGAGGTAGGTCGACAGTCCTACGGCGTCCTCGGGCGGCCTGACCCCGTGGACGTGGGCGTCCACGGCCACCAGGGCGGCCATGTGCAGGGTGAGGACCGAACCGAATTCCGGATCGCCGATCCTGGCAGGCGCCGGAACGGCAGAGGGGTCGGACACCCCGTAGCGGCGCGCGAAGGAGTCCCGGGCGGCGGTGAACATCTCCTCGCGTTGAGAGGCGCCGTTCCGGACGGGTGGGAGTGCCAGACTCCGCGTGCGGGCGTGGAACGCCTTCTCCAGGCTGTGCCGGACCGGGCTCCACATGGCCGTCGACCGTGCGAGCAACAGCAGCCGGGTGGGCACCTCCGCGTGCAGCAGAGAGTTGCTGAGGAGCCAGTTCAGGTGCGTGAGCGGCCAGCGGTCGGCGTAGTCGACCACCAGGAGCAGCCCCCTGGCCCCCCGGAGGCCGAGATCCTGCCCTGCGTGGTCGGTCGAGACCGCCCCGGCGCCGTGGACGACCGTGACCACCTTCCACCCGTCGTCGAGCCCGCGGTCGGCGCACTCCATGGCCAGCCGCGTCTTGCCCTGCCCGCCGGGGCCGTGGACCCACAGCGCCGAGACCCGGGGGCCGTCGGCGTCCCTCCAGGCGGTGACGTCGGCGAGTTCGTCCGCGCGGCCGGTGAAGCCGACGACCCTGGACCGGGCGTCGAGCAGGTGGCCGGGGCGTTCGAGCGGGCCTCCCTCCTCGGGCGCTGTCGGGCGGCGGTGTTCGTGGAGCAGGTAGACGGGACCCGACTGCTGGTTGACGTGCATGTCGCCGTGGGCGACCGCGTAGGCGTAGCCGCCGTTCTCGGCGCTGACGACCTGCCGCACCGGGGGGACACGGTCGGCTGCGGAGTGCCGGTCCCGGCCTTCCTCATCCATCCAGCGGCCCTTCGGTGCCCCGGCTTTCGGGCCGTCCCGGGTCCGGGGGCAGCTGGTGGACGATGACGTTGCCGTGGAGCGCTCCGAAGACCTGGCCTCCGTCCCTGGCCGTGTTGTTCTGGACCGTCTGGGGCGCCTGACCCGTGGCGTTCCGGATCTCCGCCTCCAGGGCCCGGAGCTCCTCCGCGATCTCCGGGTTCTGTTCGAGCAGCAGACGCAGCCGGACCCGCCAGTGCGGCGCGAGGCCGGTACGCAGTTCGAGGGCGGTGTCGGCGTCGCTTCGGGCCAGCAGCTCCGCGTCCTCGTCCAGGCGCCTGGCGACGGCCTGCTGTTCCTCCTCCCCCTTCCTCCGGAAGAGCCGCACCACCCCGTCACGGGCGAGCGGCCATGCGTCGGTCGCCATGGCGTTGACCACCACGGCCACACCGTCCTTCACCAGGTCTTCAAACATCGACACCTCTGCGTGCTCGTTCAACGGGGTGGTCGGGGGAAGCCGCTCGCGCATCGGCGGCGGCCGTGTCGCAACGATCGCCTGTCCGACCGCGCGAGCGCGGTTCGAGGGCTCGGGCCGGGTCATGGACAGATCCCTTCTACCATCCCGCGGTGACACGGGAACGCCTTGCCGGCAAGGGCTCCTGTCCGCCACCGGCCGGGCGCCCACGATGCGTCCCGGTCGGCGCTCCCCACTATCGTCGTCGCGGCCCCTCTGCCCACCGGCAGATCGGCGCACCCTCATGACCGAGGTCCCCACGCGAACGCGGGCCCCCTCACCTCGCGCCTCGAACCCCTGACAGCCCTGTCCCCTGGAGGTCCCATGAACCTCATGCACCTGTTCCTGCTCCTCCCCCTCGGATGGTTCGTCCTGGTCGCCGTCAAACCCCGAGTGCACTGGTACGTCAGGGCCTGGGCCTACCGCGATCCCGAGGCCAACGAGCCCAGCGACACCGCTTTCGCGCTCTACCGGCTGGGCGCGGTGGTGATGGTCGTGCTCTGCCTGGTGGCGTGGGTGCAGGCCTTCGACCTGTCCGACTCGGACTCCGCCTCTCCACGCCAGGAGCGCTCCCCCTCGACCCCGGCCGGGGAGCTCGAGCCGGCCGACGCCGACACCCATCGCCTGACCACAGCGGCCTCCGACCAGGGGCGCATCAGCGGGTACAGCCAGGACGGTTCCGGGCTCGCGCTCTACGTCGTTCCGGGCGCCTGCACCGGAGGACAGGTCTTCGCCAGGGTGGTGCAGGAGGACGAGGAGACCGTCACCGTCAGCGCCACGATCTCCTCCAGCGACGTCTCCTGCGGCGGGGAACCCCGTGTCCTGCGTGCCCAGGTGAGGTCCGACGTGACGGTGGGCGAGCGGCAGGTCGTGGACGTGGACGGCGAGCCGGTCTGGCCGTGCGAGGAGAACTGCTCCTGAACCCGCAGCGGACCGGACGCCGGGCGCCGCGCCCGGCGCTCCGCAGGGAACAGCCTGCCCTCTGCCACCGCCCATGTGCCCGCGCGGGCACGGTGCGTAGGTACAGGCGACCCACTGGGGCCGGGTGTCCGGCTCCGCCGAGGCAGAGGGCCGCGGCACCCGGGTACGGCTACTCATGTGCGTGACCGCGCCCCTGGCCAGACTGGGCGCATGGCATACACCGCACCGGCCGCCTTCCTGGACCGTCACCCCTGGCTCGCGTTCCCCCTGTGGGTCGTCGGGGTCCTCGTACTGGGAGGCGGCGCCTTCGTCCTGGTCATGGGCGCGTACATGGCCACGGCCAACGGCGCGCACCCCTGGGACGGACCGCTGCTGTCCATCGCCCTGTACCTGCTCTACGCCGCCCTGCCGGTGTCGTTCCTGTACATGATGCTGGTGCTGGAGGGGTACCGTACGCGCCGCGGCACCCGCATCGTGGGCTGGCTGCTCCTGGCCCTGGTGTGCGTCGTGTACGCGGCGGTGATGACCTCCGCCGCCCTGGAACCCCTGTAACCGGGCCCCGTCCCGACCGCGTCACAGGCACGGACCCGTGTGCGCTTGCCCCCTCACGGCTGTGCCGGGCCGGTGGTCCCCGGCCGTGACCCCCGTGCCGGTCAGCTGTCGATCCCCTCTGTCCCGTTCCGGTTTTACCGGAGGCTCTGGCATGTACCGGCTCCGCCTCGCGGTGACCCCGTGTGATGGCCCGATCAGGCGAGTCCCCGCGCGACAGGCCGGGGCTTCTCGCCTTCGTGCTACCATTACCGGCGCAGAGACAACCCGGTCGGCTGCGGGACCAGAAATGGGAGGTGAGTTGATGTCTGCGGTGAAGGCCGCTGCCCTGTGCAGCGCCCGTTGGACCATCCTCACGTCCCGGGCCCCGGTCTGACCTGACGCTGATCCCCCTGTCGGAGCCCTGACGGCCCACAGGAGGCAGCACTCCGTGCTCATCGGGGCCCCTGTTCAAGGGTCTCTACGTTGTCTCCATCCCTTTCGCATCATGCTCAGCCGTACTCCCTGGCGGACTACGGCTGGGACCAGGCGTGCGAGCACGCCTTCGCCCCCCGTCGCGCCGACGGGCTGATCCCGGCCCGCATCGTCCGGGCCGACCGCGGCTCGTGCGAAGCCGTCACCGACACCGGAACCGTCCGCGCGGACCTTCCCGGCACCGCGGACCAGAGCGATCCGCTGACGGCACCGTGCACCGGCGACTGGGCGGCCCTGCGCCCCCTCACCGGCGCCGCACCGCTCCTGCACGAGGTCCTGGAGCGACGCACCACCCTGGTGCGCGCCTCGGCCTCACGGACCTCGCACGGCCAACTCCTGGCCGCCAACGTCGACACCGTCGTGGTGACGGTCTCCCTGGCCGCACCGCTCAAGCACGGCCGCACCGAACGCATGCTCGCCCTGGCATGGGAAAGCGGCGCCCAGCCGGTCGTGGTCCTGACCAAGGCCGACGCGTGCGCGGACCCGGCCTCGGCGCAGGAACAGGTGTCACAGGTGGCCGCCGGTGTGGACGTGCTGGTCACCAGTGCCCGGACCGGGCAGGGCCTGGACGTCCTGACCGCCGTCCTCGACGGCACCATCGTTCTGCTCGGCCCCTCCGGGGCGGGCAAGTCCACCCTGGGCAACCGGCTGCTGGGCCAGGACCTGCTGGCCACCGGCTCCGTGCGTGAGGCGGACGGCAAGGGACGGCACACCACTTCCTGGCGGGAGCTGCTCCCGCTGCCCGGCGGAGGCGTGCTGCTGGACACCCCCGGCCTGCGGGCGATCGGCCTGCACGACGCCCAGGGCGGCCTGGAACAGACCTTCGCCGAGATCGAACACCTCGCACAGGAGTGCCGGTTCGCCGACTGCTCCCACACGAGCGAACCGGGCTGCGCGGTGCTGGCCGCCGTCGAGGCGGGAGAGATCCCCCACCGCCGTTTGGACAGCTACCACCGGCTACTCCGGGAGAACGCCTACGCCGCCTCCCGCACCGACGCCCGGTTGCGCGCCGGCCGCGAGGCCACCAAGAAGGACATCACCCGGCACTTGCGTGCCACCTACCGGTTCCGGGAGCGCCAGCAGTGAAGGACACCGACAACACCCACCAGGGCGCCGGCGACGACCTGGTGACGCAGGCGCTCCTGTCCCTGCACCACGACCTGCCCCGGCAGGGCCCGGGGTCGGACGCCACCACGCGCCGCATGCTCAAGGCTGTCGGGCCGCTGCCCGAGCACCCGCGGGTGCTCGACGCGGGCTGCGGACCCGGCCGCTCCGCCCTGCTGCTCGCCGAAGAGGCCGGCGCCCGCGTGCTCGCGGTCGACCTGCACCAGCCGTTCCTGGACAGCCTCGCTGCCGAGGCGGCCCGCCGGGGCCTGGGCGAGCAGGTCAGGGTCCTCAACTGCTCGATGGACACGCTGCCCGTCCCCGATCACAGCTTCGACCTGATCTGGGCCGAGGGATCGGTGTACACCATCGGCTTCGACCATGCCCTGCGCTCCTGGCGACGCCTGCTGGCTCCCGACGGCGTCCTGGCCCTCACCGAGATCGAATGGACCGGGTCCGCCCCGGCCGCTGCGGCGCGCGCCTACTGGGAGGCGGTCTACCCGCTGCGCACCCACGCCGCCAACGTCGCCGCCGCGCGGGCGGCCGGCTATGAGGTGCTCGCGCACTGGCCGCTGCCCGAAAGCGACTGGTGGGACGAGTACTACACGCCCCTCACCCAGCGCATCGCCCGAGCGGACCCGCAGCACCCCGGTATGCCGGAGGCACTGGCCGCACACCGGGCAGAGATCGACATGCGGCGCCGGTACGGCAGCGACTACGACTACGCCACCTACCTGCTCCGCCCCCACGACGACACCGAGAACGGAACCATGACCACCTGGACCACCCGCCCCGAGACCACCGACGACACCCCCGCCATCCGCGACATCCTCCTGGCGGCCTTCCCCACCGCCGCCGAGGCCGACATCGTCGACGCCCTGCGCGCCGACCCCCGGGCGTGGATCGAGGGCCTGTCGATGGTCACCACGACCTCTGAGGGCACCCCGGTCGGGTACGCCCTGCTCAGCCGCTGCCACGTCGACGGCGAGCCCGCCCTCGCCCTGGCCCCGTGCGCGGTGGCGCCCTCCGCCCAGCGCACCGGGGCCGGTTCGGCCGCGATTCGCGCGGCCCTGGGCGCCGCCCAGGTCATGGGCGAGAACCTCGTCCTCGTCCTGGGCCATGCCGACTACTACCCGCGGTTCGGCTTCACCCCGGCCTCCCGCTTCGGTATCCGGGCTCCCTTCGAGGTGCCCGACGAGGCCATGATGGCCATGGCCCTGGACGGTGCCCGCCCCGTCCCGACCGGCACCATCGGCTACCCCGCCGCGTTCGGGGTCTGACCCCTCCCGCGCCCCCGGGGGACTCCCCCTGGGGGCGCGGCCCCTGCAATGCGTGTTTCCAGAAGTGGAAAACGGGGGCTGCTTCGGGAAGACCAGGCCATATCAGGATGACCAAGGTCTCGACAGCCCTTGCATCCCTCCCCGCCAAAGAGGACATGACCCCCGATCCCACCCGGGCTCGTTCAAGTTCCGTGGTTGCGTAGACCGTCGCGTTCGGACTGATATGTCCGGATGCAGCAACAGGCACGGGGACCCGTGATCATTGTGGTGTCGAAGCCAAATGATCCCGAAGGCCTCCCGTGCCTGCCCTCTCACTGTCCCGTATCCCCGCAGTGCCCGCCAGACTCGGCCCGCTGGACACCAAGGCCATCACTGACCCGCGCCCTTTCCTGGACACCGTTCCCGACAACCGCTCCCCGCAGGGCCGCCGGTACTCCCTGACCAGCATTCTGCCCATCTGCGCGTGCACCACCATCTCCGGCGCCAAGAGCATCGACGAGCTCGCCGAACAGGGCCAACACACCCACGAGAGCCTCCCGGCCGCGATCGGGGTACGACCCCAACCGCTCACATGGCGCCTCTCACCCTCCGTACCCATCATCGACCGCGTCCTGGGCAATATCGACGGCGACGCACTCGACGCCGCCATCGGCGCCTACCTCGCTGAGCGGCACCAGAGCGCCAACACCAACGAGACCCGCCACTTCCGCCCCCTCCTAAGCGGGCTCGACCTGGCTGGACACGTGGTCACGTTCGCCGGGGACGCCTCCACCGTCCACACCGGGAGCGCGCCACGCGCGATGGCCACCTTCCGAAACCTGGCCATCGGCGTCCTCAAGACCCTCGGGGCGGACAATATTGCCAAGACAATCCGCGCGATCCGGGACCTACCCGAACACGCTCTGCCGTTCTTCGGGATCGGCTGCGAACCCGACCCCTCGGGAACCTGAACGAGCCCTGGCCTGGGCACGGTCCTGTGTGGCGGGGAAGTATGCGTGAAGCGGTCACCACTACGCGAGAGAACTCCGCCCGTATTCGGTGACCTCGAATGCGAGAGCCGTGAACTTCTCAGGTCAGGGCCAACGAGATTCTCAAGACCGTGTCGGCCCTCCTCGCGTCAGTGCCACGTCCCACCAGTTCATCAGAGCCGTTCCGGCACCGGGCCCGGCAACGGAGAAGCACCCTGGGGCCGCAGCCCGTCGAAGAGGATGACGAGGTGACGCCGCCATGAATCTGGAGTTTGTTCCGTTCGGAGACCGACCGTGTGAACGAGAGCGCAGAGAATCAAAAGGATATCGGCCCCAGTGACGTCAGAGCGGATTCCACCGGCTTCCTGGGCACGGTCGACCAACGCATTGGTTCTCACATGCAGCTGATTCCTACACTCGGCCACTGTTGAATCTCCTTCCGTGACCGCCTGCAAGAACACGAGATCCTGGTGATGCAACTGTTCCGCCGCCACAGTCAGGAACTCCAGCAACGCACCCGTGGGATCAGCGGATTCCAGCAGCTCTCCCGCGACGGCGCCGAGCGAGACGAAATGACCGCCGACGACCACGGCGACCAGTTCCTCCTTCGTGGCGAAGTGTCGAAAAACGGTCCCCTTCGCCACGCCCGCACGGCGAGCGATATCCGCGATCGAGGCATCCATGCCCCGCTTGGCGAACTCCTCCTCCGCGGCGGCGAGGAGGAGTTCTCGGTTTCGCGCCGCGTCTGAGCGCAGTGAACGGGCAGCCAGGGTCATGCACACCATCCTATCAAGTTGACCAGTCGGTCATCTTGTGATCCACTGTCGGCTTAAGATGACCGATCGGTCATCATCTGCCTCGCGGGGCAGCCCGCAAGCCCAGATCGGACAAGGACGCCATGCAGCTGCAAGGATCCACAGCCCTCGTCACCGGCACCAATAGCGGGATGGGGCGCCACTTCGCCATCGAACTCCTGCGTCGCGGGGCGAAGGTCTATGCCACGGCTCGCCGCCCGGAGCTTGTCGATATCCCTGGTGCCGAGGTGCTCTACACCGACATCACCGACCAAGCATCCGTCGAAGCCGCCGCCGCGGTCGCCACCGACGTCGACCTGCTGATCAACAATGGCGCCTACATGGGAATCGGAAACCTTGTCAGCGGAGACCTCAATGTAGTCCGACAGCTCATGGAAACGCACTACTTCGGCACACTTTCCATGATCCGAGCGTTTGCCCCAGTGCTGGCCAGAAATGGCGGCGGTGCCATCCTCAACGTCCTGTCAGCGGTGGCTTGGACCACTGTCGAGAGCAACACCGCCCTCGCCGCCGCCAAATCCGCGCAGTGGGGACTTACCAACGGTGTGCGGGTGGAGTTGGCGCCCCAGGGAACTCTAGTGGCTGCCTTCGTCCCCGGGCTCGTGGCCAGCGAAACCCTGAAAGAAGCCATGAAGGCTTCCGGGTTCGCTCTCCCCGAGGATCCGATGATCGAACCGGACTACCTCGTTCGACTGGCACTGGACGGAATCGAGGCAGGGGAGGTCGAGATCCTTGACCGCTTCGGAGCCGAAGCGAAGGCAACCCTCTCGGGCCCTCCGCGCACCTTCGACCTGACAGCGCTGACATAGCCATGGCATAGGTCTAACCCCTTCCCCCGAGAAGCTTTCGTCGTCGGCGAGCTCGTCGATGCTCTTGGCGCCGGAGATGGTGGTGCACGCGCAGATGGGCAGAATGCTGGTCAGGGAGTACCAGCGGCCCCGCAACGGTTGTCGGAAACGGTGTCCAGGAAAGGGCGCGGGTCAGTGATGGCCTTGGTGTCCAGCGGGCCGAGTTCGGCGGGCACTGCGGGGATACGGGACAGCGAGAGGGCAGGCACGGGAGGCCTTCGGGATCATGTGGCTTCGACACCACCATGATCACGGGTCCCCGTGCCTGTTGCTGCATCCGGACATATCAGTCCGAACGCGATGGTCTACGCAACCACGGAACTTGAACGAGCCCTGCGATCCCACCGCCCGATTATTGGTTTTTTTGGCAGCCTGAAAAATTCCAGCAAATAGAGTCTCCAAACAGATTCCAGGCAGGTTGCCGTAAAAACAGCCCTGACAGTCGTTTCCTACGTCGGTCCTGATGTATTCGAAGCGCCGACCTTCCTGTACGTGTCCGTCGCCCGAGTACTCTGCTCCCGGTCCGCTGCGGTGATCCACGCTGTTGTACAGGACACGGCAGGTGGTGGCGGCTTCCGCGCCGGAGAAGGCGGGAGGCGGTGCGGACGACGGTGAAGGCTCGCAGGGACGCGGCCACCCGCGATGGGGCGGTCGCCCGTACCGTCGCCCCGCGGGTAGGACGGCGAGCCCTTGGGCGACCGGCCTGTCGCTCCGTATCGACGGGCCCTCCCGGCAAGCCAGGAGACGAGCACCGCATCGGCTGGACACAGGCACGGGTCCCGACGGGCAGCCGGCCGGCGAATCCGCGGAGAACGTGCCCTGAGCGGGAGGTGCGCCCACGGCGCCCGTGCGCGCGGGCGCAGCGGTCCTGACACCGGGGACCGGTCGGACGCCCGATCCCGCGAAGGTTCCGCTGAAAGGGGGATCGGTGAGTCCTGGCTGAGGTTTCCCCGAGCCGCGAGCATGGACGCCATCGCCACCTCCCCGCACGGCCGGCGGTTCCCCCGCCCGGCCTTCCCGGTATTCGCACAGGCCCGCACGTCAGGACGCACACGTCAGGAGTCGCCATGCCTCCCACCGAACCATCGCGAGAACGTCCGCGCCCCGCGCCGGGGACGTCCCGCCGGCAGTCCCCCGGTAGCGCCGGTGCGGCCACGGCGGCGGGCGCCGTGCCGACCGTGGCCGAGAACGCCGCGGCCGTGGCGCCCGTCGGCGAGAACCCGGTCGAGGTGACCCTGCGGGTGAACGGCAGCCGGGTCCGGCTGGAGACCGACCCGCGGGCGACCCTGCTCGACACCCTGCGTGACCGGCTCGCGCTGACCGGCACCAAGAAGGGCTGCGACCGCGGTCAGTGCGGTGCTTGCACGGTCCAGGTCGACGGCAGGCGGGTGCTGTCGTGCCTGACGCTGGCGGCGGCCCTGGACGGCGCCAGAATCACGTCGATCGAGGGTCTGGCCGACGGCGACGAGCTGCACCCCGTGCAGCAGGCCTTCATCGACCACGACGGCTTCCAGTGCGGTTTCTGCACCCCCGGACAGATCATGTCGGCGGTGTCCCTGGTCGAGGAGGGGCGGACCGGCTCGGACGAGGAGATCCGGGAGCACATGTCGGGCAACATCTGCCGGTGCAGTGCGTACCCGTTCATCGTGGACGCCGTCAGGTCCGTCCGCGGGAAGGTGGGCTGATGCGTCCCTACGACTTCACCCGCCCCGGGTCGGTCGGTGCGGCCCTGGGCGACGCCCACGAGGCCAGTGCCTTCCTCGCGGGCGGCACCACCCTGGTGGACCTGATGAAGCTCGAGCTGATGACCCCTTCCCGCGTGGTGGACATCAACCGGCTGCCACTTCGCGGTATCACCGTCGATCGCGGCGGTCTGCACGTGGGCGCGCTGGAGCGGATGAGCGACGTCGCGGACCACCAGGACGTCCGATCCCGGTACCCGATGATCAGCCAGGCACTCGAGCTCAGCGCCTCACCCCAGATCAGGAACATGGCGAGCATGGGCGGCAACCTGCTGCAACGCACGCGGTGCGGCTACTTCCGCGACCTGACGACAGCCTGCAACAAGCGCGAGCCCGGCAGCGGCTGCGCCGCGCTGACCGGTCACAACCGGATGCACGCGGTGCTGGGCACGAGCGACGCGTGCGTCGCCACGCACCCGAGCGACGTCGCGGTGGCACTCGTCGCCCTCGACGCCCGGGTGCACCTGGAGAGCCTCCGGGAGAAGCGCACCGTCGCGCTGGCGGACTTCTACCGGCTGCCCGGCCACACCCCGCAGGTCGAGAACGAGCTGCGGGCCGGCGAGCTGCTCACCGGGCTGACCGTGCCGCCGCTGCCGTGGGCGTCCAGGTCGGCCTACCTCAAGATCCGGGACCGCCAGTCGTACGAGTTCGCCCTGGCGTCCGTCGCCGTCGCGCTCGACCTCGACCGCGGCACGATCCGCGGCGCACGCGTCGCCGCCGGCGGGGTGGGCACCCGCCCCTGGCGGCTGGAGGCGGTGGAACGGGCGCTCGTCGGCAGGCCGGCCGTCCTCGCGACGTACGAGGCGGCCGCCGCACCGGCGGGCGAGGACGCACGCACGCTCCCCCACAACATGTTCAAGCCGGCCCTGCTCCGCCGCACGCTGGTGCGCGCCCTCGTCGCCCTGGGAGGCCGGTCGTGAGCACCCCGATCGGAAGTGACGTCGCCCGCGTCGACGGTCGGCTCAAGGTGACCGGCGCCGCGCGCTACACGGCTGACCACCCCGTCGACCGCGCCGCCGCCGCCCACGTCGTGGTGAGCGCGATCGCCCGCGGCCGTGTCCGGGCGATGCACGTCGACGAGGCCCGGAGGCAACCGGGCGTGATCGCGGTCTACACCCCGCTCGCTCCGCTGCCGATCCACGCCGTGCCCGGCTTCGGCGAGAACTACGCGCCGCTGCAGGACCGGGAGGTGCGCTTCCGCGGGCAGATCATCGGCCTGGTGGTGGCGGAGACCGCGGAACAGGCCCGGGACGCGGCCGCACGGGTCACCGTCGAGTACGAGGAAGCGCCGGCCCGGACCTCCCTCTCCGCGGGGCTTCCGGGCCTGCCCTCGCCCGGCATGTCGCCGGACGGTCCGTCGCCCGACCCGATCCTGCTCGCGCCGGGCGTCGACACGATCGACGACGCGCTCCGGGCGAGCGCGGTCGTGGTGGAGACCACCGTGGAACAGGAGGCGCAGAGCCATGTCGCGATGGAACCGCACGGCATCACGGCGGTGTGGCAGGACGACGACCTCACCGTCTACTCGGGTTCTCAGGCACCCCAGATGTACGCCATGCTGCTCGCGACCCGCATCGGGATCCCCCCGGACCGGGTCCGGGTGGTCAGCTCCTTCGTCGGCGGGGGCTTCGGGAGCCGGGTGCCGGTCTGGAGCGAGGCCGCGCTCGCCGCGGTGGCGGCCCGGGAGCTCGCCCGCCCCGTCCGGCTCGCCCTCACCCGGGAGCAGAGCATCGTGCTGTCCGGGCACCGGCCGATGATGACCCAGCGGGTCCGGCTCGGCGCCGACCGGGACGGCACGCTCAACGCGGTGTCCCACGAGAGCGCCGCCGAGTTGCCCGCTGTCGGCGGCTGGCCCGAGATCCCCGCGACGGAGACGACCGGCGTCCTCTACCGCACCCGCAACCTGGCGATCGACCAGCGGTTGGTCACCATGGACACCCCGCCCACGTGGGCGATGCGGGCACCGAACGAGGCGCCGGGCGCGTTCGCGCTCGAGACCGCGATGGACGAGCTCGCCGTCGCCCTGGACATGGACCCGCTCGAGCTGAGGCTGCGCAACTACACGACGACCGTGCCCAGCAGCGGGCAGGCGTGGACGAGCAAGCGCCTCGACGAGTGCTACCGCATCGGGGCGGAACGCTTCGGCTGGGAGGACCGGGACCCGGTCCCCGGCTCCCGCGTCGACGGCGACTGGCTGATCGGCGTCGGCATGGCGAGCGCGGTCTACCCCGCGCACGCGGAACCGTGGCCGGTGCGGATGCAGCTGCGCGACTCCGGGACCGTCGTGGTGTCGGCCTCGACGCCCGACATCGGGACCGGAACGTACACGGTGGCCTCGATCGTCGCCTCCGACGCGCTCGGTGTGCCGATCGAACGGGTCACGGCCGAGCTCGGCGACTCCGCCCTGCCCGCAAGCGCCCCCGCGGCCGGCTCCCGCGCCGCCGGCGCCCTGGCCCCGGCGATCCAGTCGACCTCGCGGGTACTGATCGCCGCCCTGCTGGACCTGGCCGTCCGGACGGAGGGGTCGCCCTTCCGAGGGCTCGACCCGTCCGCCCTGACCTACCGGGAGGGGCGGGTCGAGGCGGGCGCGGACTCGGCCTCGTTCGCCGAGCTGCTCGGGATGGCCCGGCTGCCCGCGGTCGAGGCCACGACACCGGTGGCCGAGCCCTCCGCCGCGCAGCTCGCAGCGCACGGCTTCGGTGCGCACTTCTGCGAAGTACGGGTCAACCGCTTCACCGGCGAACCCCGGGTCAACCGGTTCACGAGCGTCTTCGACGTCGGACGGGTGCTCAGCGCCCGCACGGCGCGCAGCCAGTTCGTCGGCGCCGTCGTCTTCGGCATCGGCGGCGCGCTGCTGGAGGCGAACCCGGTGGAGGAGAGCGGGCGCTTCGCCGCGGGGAACCTGGGCGACTACCTGGTGGCCGTGAACGCCGACGTCCCCCGGATCGACGTGACGTGGCTCGACTACTCCGACACCGCCTTCAGTCCCACCGGGGCTCGCGGTCTCGGCGAGCTCGGCACCGTCGGCAGCGCCGCCGCGGTCGGGAACGCGGTCTTCAACGCCACCGGCATCCGGGTCCGCGACCTGCCGATCACCCTCGACAAGCTGATCGGCCGAGGGGAGACCGGCGCCCTCCACCGCGTGTGACGAGGCCGTCCCGGCGGGTTCGGCACGACGGCCGACAGGCTGGAGGGGAGACCGGACCCGCCCCGGACGACCGTTCGACGCGGACGTGCCCACACCGACCCGCGACCACCCCCGCAGCCGTCCTCTCGGGGGTGGTCGCGCCCGTTCGTCCGGCGGTGACGCCCGTGCCCGGCTTCGCCGCTCTCGGCCGGACGCCCCGCACCGGGACCGCACTGCCCGGTCAACGGCGCAAGCCCCCGGCGGCTGCTGAGCACGGTGGCGGACGCCGGGTCATCGTGGCCCCGTCACCGCGCGCCCCGGTCCGGAAGCTCCACCCGCCCGCCGAGGCTCCGGGGTCCACACGTCATCGGAGAGGAGAGATCTCCGTGTTCTCATCGGGCCAGCCGTCCTGGACCAGCGGAGGACAGGACAGGTTCCTCGAGAGCATGGAGACGAGGAATTCGGTGATCCCCATGTCGAACACGTACCACCGGCTTGTATCTCCCACCACGATCCCCCACTTCCGAGGATCGTCCGAGGAGGTGTGCCAGTACAGGCTGTATGCCACGTCGGTCGTTCCGAATCTCAGCAGGTCGTCGAAGTAGACGAACTCGCCCTCGATCTCCAGGCGGGTGAACCCGACTCCGCTGCCACTGAAGAAACCGACCTTCCCCCCGGTCGCCCGCCCCAGATCCTCCCGGTCCCCCGCACGGACCCGCACAATGGCGGCAGGACCCAGGACACCGAAGCCGTCATCCAGGGCGAAGGGGCCGAAATGATCGTGCAGAGCCTTGTAGTCCTCGGGGAAGACGACCCCGGATTCCGCCTCCAAGGCGTTCCAGTCAGCAGGGCCTTCCCCTGACTCAGCCCCGGGGAACCTCTCTTTCATCCACTGCAGATGGTTCATGGAATCTCCTCAGAACGACGCGGGACTCTTCGCTCATCGCCGTGCCTGCGGGTGAGCTCGACAACGAAGGCATCGCCGCCCGTGTCGGGTTGGACCGGTGGGCCCTGCCCCCGGGCTACCGGCCGACCGCGGGCGAACCCGACCCCTCGGGCGCGACCGGCGCGGCGGTCCGGTCGCGTACCAGCATGATCGCGGGCACCGCGGCGAGGACGAAGAGCACCCCCGCCATGGCGACGTAGAGGTACACGCCGGCCGCCGTGCTCACCGGGGCGCCGTCGGCCGAGGTCCCGGCGATCCGGGTCGCCTTGAGCACCTCTCCCCCGGCGAAGTTGAAGACGACCGAGCCGAGGGCGAGCACGACCGACACCAGTCCGGCGACCGTGCCCTGCCGCTCGGGCGCCTCGATGCCGGTCGCCAGGTTGTAGCCGGAGGCGCCGATCGCGCCGGCGGCCATGCCGACCATGGCTCCGCAGGCGATCGCGACCGGGAGCACCGATACCCCCGCCAGCATCGCGAAGGTCGCCACCGCCCCGACGGCGATGCCGCCGAGGAGGGGCAGTGCGGGGCCGAACCGCCCGGCGATCCATCCGGCGCACGTGCCGCCGACGACGATGCCGAGGTTGGGCGCGGCGAGCAGCACGGCGACCGCCTCCCCGTGGCCCAGCCCGTAACCGAGCCCCAGGTCGGGGGGCACCTGGGCGATGATCCCCGTCAGCTGGAGCATGCTGCGGAAGGATCCCGCCGCCAGGACCAGGGCCAGCAGCGTGAGCAGGATCGGTCGGCTGAGGGCACGGATGTCGATGACGGGCTCCTCGACCCGCAGCGCGAGGAACGCCCAGCCGGCGAGCGCGGCGGCTCCCGCCGCCAGCAGCGCGACCGTGCCCCCGGACAGCCATCCGAGGTCACTTCCGAGGCTGATGTAGGCGAGTACCGCGCCGAGGCCGCCGCCGAGCAGGAGCGCCCCGCCCACGTCGATCCGGCCGGTGCCGCGGATCGGCGACTCCGGGATGAAGGAGCGCACGCAGAGCGCGGCCGCCGCTGCGAGCAGTGCCGCCGCGACGAACACGCTGCGGTGGCCGAACGCCTCGATGACCGGCTGCATCAGGAACGGCTCGGCGATGCCGACGACCGCGGAGCCGGACGTCACGATCCCGACCACGGCCATCGCCACACCCGGGGTGCAGATCTGGCGGACGAGGGCCACCGTGATGAAGACGGCGGCGAAGGCTGCGCCTTGGAGGAAGCGCCCCGCCAGGAAGACCCACACGTTGGGGGCGGCGAGGCAGACCAGCGCTCCCGCGCAGGCCAGGAGCAGGGTGCCGACGAGTACCCGGCGCTGCCCGAAGATGTCGGAGCTCTTCGCGAGCAGCGGCGACCAGATGGCCCCGGCCAGCATCGCGCTCGCGTTCAGCCATGCGGCCTGGTCGGTGTCGAAGTGGGCCAGCAGCTGGGGCAGGACCATCATGGGCGAGCCGATGGCCACGTCTGCCAGGACGTTGGCGAGGGTGAGGACGGCCGCCCAGAGGAGGAGCCGCTTGCTCCAGCGGTGCTCCTGGGCGCCCGGGGCGGGCGTTGCCGGCGTGTCTTTCACTGTGGGTTCTCTCCAGTGCATGGGGGCGGGGGCCCGGCGGAGGGCACGAGGCGCGGGCGGCGGGGCCGGTCCGGGCAGCGGTGCCCCCGGGCGCCGGTCGTCCTGCGCCGGTTTCAGGGGGCGCCGGCGCCGGAGGCGCGCAGCACCTCGTTGCGGGCGGCGATGTCTTCCCAGGTGGCGGGCAGCATGCGGTCGCGGCCGCTGTGGACGCGGCCCTGGGCGAAGGTGACGTAGGGGCGCTGCCGGGCCTCGTACCGGGCGAACGCGGCGGTGTGGTCGCCGCCGCTCCGTTCGAGTTCCTCGGCGAGGAAGCGGGCGCCGGTGAGCGCGAGCGAGGTGCCCCGGCCGGACAGGTAGGCGGGGCTGTACCCGGCGTCCCCGACGAGGGCGACGCGGCCGCGGTGCCAGGAGGGCAGGTGGATCTGGCTCGCGGAGGTGAGGTAGAAACCGGGGTCGGCGCGGGCGGCGTCGAGCAGTTCCGGGATCCGCCACGACCGGTGGCCGGCGAAGGCGTCGAGGAGGATCTTCTTCTGGGCGTCCGGGTCGCGGTGATCGTGGTCGATCGGGTCCGAGCGGAACTGGAAGACCGCGACGGCCCTGCCCTTGTACCGGAAGATGCCCGCCATCCGGCCGGGGACGTTGTGGATCGGGTTGATGCCCCCGGCGTCGGCCTCTCCGGGGAGGGCGGCGAGGGCGAAGTAGACGCCGAGGTGCCGCAGGTGGTCCTTCTCGGGTCCGAACACTAGCCCGCGGACGGCGGAGTGCTGGCCGTCGGCCCCGAGCACCAGGTCGTACCGGCCGGTGCGGCCCGAGGCGAAACGCACGTCGACGCCGCTTCCGTCGTCGTTCAGCGCCTGGATCGAGTCGCCGAAGCGGATCGCCGCGGTGTCCGGGAGCGCGTCGGCGAGGATGCGCACGAGGTCCTCGCGGAGGAGTTCGATGTCGTCGTCGGAGTCGTTGATCTGCGCCAGCGGGAGCGGGGCCACCGGCTCACCGGTGCTGTCGACGAACTGGGCGAGCTCGGACATCCGGATCCGCTGCTTCCGGATCGTGGCGAGCAGTCCCATCCTGTCCGCGGCCTCGATCGCGTCACCGCGGATGTCGACGGGTGTTCCTGTGAGCCGGAGGTGGTGGGCGTACTCGACGAGGGTGACGTCGTGGCCGCGGGCGCCGAGTCCGAGGGCGCAGGCGAGCCCTGCGACACCGGCTCCGGAGACGAGGATGTTCACGTGTGCGCTCCAGGTTTCGCTGGGGTGGGTGTGCGAACCGCGGAGCAGGGCGGTCGTCGTCCGGGCCGCTGCCACGGCAGCCCGCCGACACTAAAGAAACAATCAGTTGCTTTTAGCGAGCTTACTGACGACCGGCTTGCACCGCAACGCCGCGCCGGGCGACAATCGGCACCCGAGCAGAGGACCAGGAGGTGGGCGCGGCGATGGCCGAGGGAAACACCGTCCGACCGACCGCACGGCGCCCCGGTGGCCGCAACGCGCGGGTGAGGGCGCAGATCCTCGCCGCGACCGCCGAGCTCGTGGCGCGCGACGGCATCACGGGCTTCCGCTACGAGGAGGTCGCCGAGTCCGCCGGCGTGCACAAGACCAGCGTCTACCGCAACTGGCCCGACCGCGAGGAGCTGGTGGTCGAAGCCCTGCTGCGCTATGCCGAGGACCTCGCCTCTGTCGCCGACACCGGCGACATCCACCGGGACCTGGTGGACTTCCTGGAGGCCCTCGCCGGCGGTCTGGAGACGCCGTTCGGCCGGACCCTCGAACAGGCCGTCCAACCCGCCCGCCAGGGCCCCACCGTCCAGGCGCTGACCAGGATCCTCGACCAGCGCGTGGCCGCCATGCAGCGGCGGGTGGACACCGCCGTGGAGCGGGGCGAGCTTCCCCCGGTCGACAGCTCCTTCCTCGGCGAGATGATCTCCGGCCCGGTGCACCTCATCGTCAACCGCGGCATGCGCACGTTCACCCGCGCGGACGCGGAGCGCATCGTCGGCGTGGTGCTCGCCGGCCTCCGGGCCACGGCTGCGCACACCTGAGCCGCCGCCCCGGCCGCGAGGTTCGGGCCGGGGGGCCGGAGCGCCCTTCGGCGGACGCCTCCGCTGCGGCGCGGCACCACACATTTGCGCAACACGGGGCCGAGTACGGTCCGGCGCATGCGTAGACAACTCCTCCTGCTCGGCGCCCTGTGCGCGCTCGCCGTACCCCTGTTCACCGCGGTCCCGGCGCAGGCGATCGTGGGCGGCACCGAGTCCACCCGCGCCTACTCCTTCATGGGCTCGTTCCAACCCTCCTATCCCGCTCCCCCGCGCGAGGACGGCCACGGATGCGGCGTCCTGCTCCTGGCCCCCCAGTGGGTGCTGACCGCCAGCCACTGCGCCGGCAAGAACCCGACCAACGCGAAGGTGGGCGTCCCCCAGGGCTGGAAGGTCCGGATCGGGTCGCTGGACAGCACCTCCGGAGGCGAGGTGGCCGAGGTCGACCACTACTACCGGCTGGCGACCGGCAACGACGAGGGCGGCTTCTGGGGCAGGGACCTCGCGCTGATGCACCTGGCGGCCCCGGTCGAGGCCGAACCCGTGCGGATCGCCCGGAGCACCCCGGCGCAGGGCTCACCGGCCAGGCTTCTGGGCTGGGGCATGACCTGTGACGACAGCGACGACCCGGCGTGCTACCCGAACCGGTTGCACGAGGCCGACACCGTGGTCCAGCCGGTCTCGGCGTGCGGGCCCACGGACCGCACCGACGAACTGTGCATCGGCAGCCGCGACGGCAGCGTCAACGCGGCCAACATGGACTCGGGCGGGCCCGCGCTGGTCCGCGAGGACGGTGAGTGGGCCGTGGCCGGCGTGGTCAGCGGCCCGAGCGGGGACGGCGCCCCGGTCTGGTTCACCGACGCCACCCTGCACACCGCGTGGATCGACGGCATCGTCGACGGCACCGACGTGCCCGCCGACGACGAGATCCCGGACGTGGAGGGGGCGGCGTACCTGGGCGGCTGCGCGGGCTCGGTGGTGCGCACCGCCTCCTCGCTCCCGGAGGACCCCGCGCTCATGCTGACCAACGGCCACTGCGTGCAGGAGGAGCGGCCCGCCCCGGGAAGCGCGCTGGTCGACCGCCCGGCCGACGGCGAGGTGCACATCGGCGACCCCCGGGGCTACCCGCAGGCCACCGCCCGGCTGGAGCGCCTGGTGTACGCGACGATGACCGGCACCGACGTCGCCCTCTACCGCCTGAACACGACCTACGGGCAGCTGGAGTCGGAGGGGGCCAAGGTCCTCGAACTGGCCTCCGACCCCGTGCGGCCGGGCGATCCGCTCAGCATGCTCGTCCCCTACACCCGTCTGGAGTGCTCGGCCGAAGCCGTGGTCCCGCACCTGCGCGAGGGCGGCTACGAGCAGGACGACGCGATCCGCTACGCCTCGGGCGGGGGCTGCGACGTCTCGCCGGGCATGTCCGGTTCGGCGCTGCTGGCCCCCGACGGCTCCACGGTGGTGGGGGTCCACAACACCCACAACCGGGACGGCGAGGAGTGCACCGACGACAACCCCTGTGAGGTGGACGGGGACGGGAACGTCACCTTCGGGCAGGGCCGCGCCTACGGCCAGCAGGTGCACATGGTCACCGACTGCCTGACCACCGGGTCCGAGCTGGACCTGGCGCAGCCGGACTGCACCCTCACCGGGGCTTCGCGCCCCTGAGCGACCCGTCCGGGTCGGGCGCACCCGCCGGTCCGCATCCGCGGCGGACCCGTCGGCGGACCCCCGGAGCCTCCCTCCGGCCGGGGTCCGCCGACGGTGCTTCCCGCGTCCCCGAAGGTCCCGGTCCTCACCCGGGGACTCGTCCCGAAAGCCATCGGCATGCTCGGCCGGGCGCTTGTGGCAGATGAGGAGAGAGCCGGATCGGCCACGGGCACCGACCCCGACAGCCGCCGGCTCTCCCCCGGCCGTGGCCCGGGCAGCCCCGGGAACCGCTACGCCCCCGGCCACGGCTCTCCGTGGTCTTTCAGCAGGAGCCCGGCCCCGAACAGGCGCTACCCGGCTACGCGGGCATGCCGGTCTCGGCCCCCAGGTAGGTCACGACCGGCGCACCCGTGTGTGGAGAGGTGTCGACGACGGCTTCGACCGCATAGACGGAGCGGATGAGCTCGGGCGTCAGCACAGCGGCGGGCGGCCCGGACGCCGCGACCTGACCGGCGTGCAGGACCGCGACCCGGTCGCAGTAGCGTGCGGCCAGGTTGAGGTCGTGAAGGGCGGTCACCACCGTCATGTCGAGCGAGCGGAGCAGGGTGAGGACTTCGAGCTGGTAACGGACGTCGAGGTGGTTGGTGGGCTCGTCCAACACGATCACTTCCGGCTGCTGCGCGAGCGCGCGGGCGAGCTGGGCGCGCTGCTGTTCACCGCCGGAGAGCGTTCGCCACGACCGGGATCGATACGCGCGCATCCCGGTGAGGGAGAGCGCGTGTTCGATCGCGGCACGATCCTCGCCGTCCAGTCCGGCGAAGGTGCTGCGGTACGGCGTTCTGCCGAGCGCCACGGCCTCGTCGACGGTGATGTCGGTGTGCACCTCGGGCGACTGTTCGACGATCGCCATCCGCCGGGCGACCGCGCGCCGGGGCAACGAGCGAACCGGTTCCCCGCCCAGGAGCACCGTCCCCGCATCCGGCCGCCGAAGCCCCGCCAGGATGCGCAGCAGTGAGGTCTTGCCGGCCCCGTTGGGCCCGAGCACGGCGAGCACCTCGTTCGAGCGCACCTCGATCGAGACCCCGTCGAGGATGCGTGTCCTGTCGACCGACCACGTGATGTCGTTCGCTGCCAGTGCCGTCATTGCCGAGCCGCCTTGCGCAGAACGATCGCGAACATCGGCGCACCGAGCAGCGCCGTGATCACCCCCACCGGGATGTCGTGCGGCGAGAACGCCGAGCGGGCGAAGGTGTCGACCCACACCAGGAAGATCGCTCCGCCGAGCCCCGAGAGGGGAAGCAGTAGGCGATGCGTGGGCCCGGCCAGCAGACGCACGATGTGCGGCACGAGCAGCCCGATGAACCCGATCGCCCCGGACGCCGCGACGGCCGCCGCCGTGATGAGCGCGGTGAGGACCATGAGCGCCACCCGTGCCAGGGTCACGTTGATCCCGAGCGAGGAAGCGGTGTCCCAGCCGAAGGTGAACGCGTCCAGGGCCGGCGCGAGGAACAGGCAGCCGACGGCTCCGAGCACGATGACGGCGGACGCCACGATCAGCGGCTCCCAGCGCGCACCCCCGAGTGAGCCGAGCAGCCAGTAGGTGAAGCCCCGGGTGGCGTCCGCGTCGCCGTCGAGCATCAGCACGAGCGAGGTGATCGCCGAGAAGAACTGCGACACGAGCACACCGGTGAGCACCACGCGGGCGGGGTTCGAGACGCGTCCGCCCCCGATGAGGAACAGCACGATCGCGAAGGCGACCAGCGCGCCGGCGAAGGCGCCCGTCGAGAGGGTCACCGCGCCCGAGCCGAGCCCGAGGACCATGACCGAGACCGCCCCGGTGGACGCCCCGGAGGAGACCCCGAGCAAGTACGGTTCGGCGAGCGGGTTGCGGGTGACCGACTGCAGCACCGCGCCCGAGACCGAGAGTCCGAGCCCGACCACGGCGGCGAGGAGCACACGTGGCAGACGCGACTCCCAGACGAGGGCGTCGATGAGCGGCGGCGCCGGCGCAACGGGGGCGAGGGCGCCCAGCCCGATGTTGCGCAGGATGATCCCGAGCACGTCGAGCGCCCCGATGTTCGCCGTGCCGACGAAGGCCGCGACGATGATCGACGCGCACAGCGCGACGATGAAGGCGCCGACGATGAGGGACGAGCGCAGCCTGCCCGGTGCGCGTGTCGGGGAGACCGCGGCATCGTCTGCCGTCGCTCGCGCCGCCAGGGGATCGGCTCCGGGAAGCGCGCCCGTGTCGCGCGAGCCGGTCTGTGAGGGATCGGTGAGTTTCGTCATCTTCGCGCGAACACCACGACATCGTCGTAGTACCGCCAGATGACACCGGTTTCGGCGAAGCCGGCGGTGCCGAGCGCTTGCAGGTGCAGCTCGAGCGGCGCGTGCGGTGTGGGCGGGCGGTCGGCGAAGCGGCGCTCGCGCTCGGCGTGGTGCTGTCCGAACGCGTCGTCCGCGACGGCGTCCGCCCACCACTCGTCCCAGGTCTGCACGCCCTGCGCGTGCGCGTCGTGCTGGGTGCGTTCGTCGTCGGCGGCCGCCGCCTCGGTGAGGAAGGGCTGCGAGCGCGGGTCGTAGCGCAGGTGGTCGGCGTTCATGAAGACACCGTCGGCGGGGAGCAGGGCCCCCAGGGCGTCGTAGACGGCGACGAGCTGCGCCGGCTCCAGCCAGTGGAGCGCGGTCGACGAGACGGCGACGTGCACGGGCCCGTCGGGGAGCTGAGCCCTCCAGCCGGGCGCTGCCAGATCGACGTCGAGGGGCGTGAAGCGTGAACCGTGGCGTCGGCCGAGCCAGGAGCCCGCGATCGCGAGCAGCACCGGGTCGTAGTCGACTCCGATCACCCGGGCGCCCGGGAACCGGTCGAGGACGCGCTGCGAGAGGCTGCCGGGGCCGCACGCCAGATCGAGGACGGTCATGCCGGTTCCGTCGGTCTCGAACTCGTCCGAGGAGGCGCACATCCGCGTGATGACGTCGAGCATGATCTCGAACCTCTGCTCGCGGTGGGTGATGTACGCCGCCTGCTGGTCGTCCCAGGCGCGGATGAGCCGGTCGAGGGCGTTCGTGTTCGTCATTACTCGATCTCCATGTCGATGAGGCCCTGCGCGACGGTCGGGACGGCCTGCACGCTGTGGACCGACGGGTCCATGTGCTGTCCGGGCACGACGATGAAGCGGTCGTTGACGACGGCGTCCATGGTCGAGGTCAGCGGGTCGTTCTTGAGGAACTCGATCTTCTCCTCGGCCGTGTCACCGGGGTATCCGCGGCTCAGGTCGGCGAGCACGAGCACGTCGGGGTTGCGCGCGGCGACCTCGTCCCAGCTGACCTCCGGCCATTTGGTCGAGGCGTCGCTGAAGGCGTTCTCGGCGCCGAGCATCTCGGTCACGGTCTGCGGGAGCCCGCCGGGCCCCGCGACCGAGGGGGTCGAAGAGGACGACGCGGTCGAGTAGAACCAGACCAGGCTCGGCGTGCCCTCGATCTGTTCGGCGATCTCGAGCCCCTCGTCGACCACGGCCTGCTGCTCGGCGACGAGCTCTTCGCCGGCGTCGGGCACGTCGAAGACCTCGGCAATGGTCTCGATCTCGTCGAACAGCATCTCGAAGGTCGCGCCGCCCTCGACGGCCTCGTGGTAGGTGCAGTCGAACTCGCTCAGGTAGGTCGGGACGCCGAGTTCGTGGAGTTCGGCGCGCTCACCGGCGTTCTCTGCGGTGAGGAACGAGGCGAACGACGAGTAGACGAAGTCGGGCTGCGCCTCCAGCAGGGTCTCGTGCTTGAGCAGGCCGTCCGTGAGCAGGGGGATGCCCTCGTAGGCGTCGGCGATGTCGCTCGGGACGGGATCGGTCTCGTACGAGGTGCCTGCCATGCGATCGGCGAGGCCGAGCCGGATCATGATCTCGGTGGCCGACTGGTTCAGCGAGACCGCGCGCTCGGGAGCCTGCTCGACGGTCACCTCGGTGTCGCAGTTCTCGACGCTGAGGGGGTAGGGGGTCGCTCCCCCGTCCGCTGCCGCCGTGGAGCCGGTTTCGGGGACGGCCGCCGTCGCGCAGCCGGCCAGGGCGAGAGTCGATGCGACCCCGACGGTTCTGATAATGATTTTCAATTTCATGACCGTAGGTTACAGTGCCTCTGCCACCAGCCTGTACTCCACTGCGTGACGGCCGAGGAGGCGCCCGCGGACCGCCTTCGGACCCTCGGCCCGTGTCCCGCGACGGTGCCGCGCCGTCGTCAGGACTCCCCGGTGGGGCGACGGCGCGCTTTCCCGCCACCACCGGTTCGACCTTCTCGGCGCCGGTTCGGCCGGGGGTCGGGCCGTGGTCGACGCGGCCCCGGCTCCGCCCGGGCAGGGTCCCGCCGGCGGCGAGGGCCGGCCCCCCGCCCCGGCCCTCGCCGCCGGTACACCGCACCGCAAACAGACGTTCTGCCCGTCTTGTGGCGACACGGCACTACACATAGCATCAGGGCGACCTCACCGGGTCACCAGAGAGATCAGCACCCTCACCCCAGGGAGACCCCCATGCTGAGACGCATCCTCACACCCCTCCTCATCGCGCTGAGCGCCCTGGCGCTGACGCTGGTGGGCGCCGTACCGGCCTCCGCGGAACCCGCGGATCAGGTCCAGCCCCTGCGCCAGACCACCCTGTACTACGACGCGAGCCAGTCCGCGGAGTACGCCTCCGCCGTCGCCTCGGCCGTGGGCGTGTGGAACTCCAGCGTCAACAACGTCCGCCTGGAGCCGGCCCCCGCCGGGCGGCGGGCCGAGATCCGCATCATCGCCGACGACGGCTGGCCCCGCGCCCACCTGGGCCCGGTGCGCCCGGGCGGGCAGGTCACCGTCTGGATGGGCCGCCAGGGCACCGCCCAGGGCTACGACGCGGTGCGCATCGCCGCGCACGAGCTCGGCCACAGCCTGGGCCTGCCCGACGTCAAGCCCGGCCCGTGCTCCTCGCTGATGTCGGGCTCCACCGGCGGTGTGAACTGCACCGTCCGCGCCCCCAACGCCTCCGAGCGCGCGCGGGTCGAGGCCAACTACGGCGGCGGCCTGGCGGGGCAGCGCGCCGCCGACGGGCGGCTCCTGGTCGACCGCTTCTGACCGGGCACACCGGATCGGCGGTCACCGGCCTCCGGCACCGACCCTCACCAGGGGTCGGCGCCGGAGGCTCACCGCTTCCGCCGCACCCGCGTGGGACCGGTCGCCGACGCTCCGGTCCCCCGGCCTCCACTCCCCCGTTCCGGGCCGGAACCGCGATGTGATCAGCCCCGGTGCGGCCGATCCGGCGAGCCGTCGGCGAGTGCGCGCACCTCGGCGGCGACGGTGCGCCACACCGGTGCGGGGATGTCGTGGCCGACGCCCGGCAGGGCGACCAGGCGCGCGCCGGGGACGCGGGAGGCGATCGCGGCGGCGGCGTTCGGCCGGATCAGGGGGTCGTCCCTGCCGTGCAGCACCAGTGTGGGGGCCGTGATCGTGCTGATCGCCGGGCCGTGCCACTGGGCTCCGATCTGACGGCTCTGCGCCCGGGTGTCGCGGGTGCCGGAGTCGGCGAGGCGTTCGGCCTTCGCCCGCTCCTCCCGCTCGTCGAAGGGCCGGGCGGGTGAGGCGCAGAACCGGGCGATGGCCAGGCCGGCCCGGACGGTGCCCTCCTCGGTGTCGGGAAAGCGCATCCGGCTGAGCCTGGCGACGGCGGGGACGCGGATGTAGCGCAGGACGCCCAGCCCCGCCGCGTCCGCGGGGACCGCCGACATGGAGGTCAGGGTGCGGACACGGCCCGGGTGGCGGATCGCGACGCGTTGCGCCACGGCGCCGCCGAGGGACACGCCGAGCAGGTGGGCCGTCTCCCAGCCGAGCTCGTCGAGCACGGCGACGGCGTCGTCGGCCATGTCCTCGGCCGTGTAGGCCTCGCCGCGTCTGCCCAGCAGGGCGGTGGCGGGCAGGCGGGTCCTCGTCGGCGGCAGGTGCGTCGACTCGCCGGCGTCGCGGTGGTCGTAGCGGGCGACCGAGAAGCCGTGCTCGGCCAGGATCCGGCACAGGCCGTCCGGCCACCACCGCCGGCTGACGCCCATGCCCATGACGAGCAGGAGCGGCTCGCCCCCGTCCGCGCCGGCCCACGTGTCGCAGGCCAGTCGGACGTCGCCGTTGCGTGCCCACCGGGTCGGTGTCCACGGTCGTCGGTCCATGCTCCCACTCCTCACAATACTGCGATCAGTGTTCTCGGTATTAGGATAGGGGGCGTCGCAACAGGAGTGGAACGGGGACCGATGGCCGAGGAACCGACGACCGTGTGGAACCGCCCCGAACGGGGTGCACGCGGTCCCGCGCCGGAGCGCAGCCGGGCACAGATCACAGCCGCCGCGATCGAGCTGGCGGACAGGGGCGGCCTCGCGGCGGTGTCCATGCGCCAGGTGGCCGGACAGCTCGGCACGGGACCGGCCTCGCTGTACCGCTACATGTCCACCCGGGCCGACCTCCTCGACCTCATGGCGGACGCCGCCGCCGCGGAGATCGACCTCGGCGTCCCGTTGAGCGGGGACCCGGTCGAGGACCTGGCCGCCCTCGCCGGCCGCGCCAAGCAGGTCCACCTGCGCCACCCGTGGCTGCTCGACCTGCCCGCGGAACCCGCACTGGGCCCCCGGGGCATGGACTACCTGGAGTACGCACTGCGCGCACTGGCGCCGACGCCGCTGTCCTCCCCCGCCCGGCTGGAGACCGTCGGGGTGCTGAACGGACTGGTGACCCTGTTCGCCCGCACCGAGCTCCAGCGCCGGAACGCGCCCACCGGCCCCCGACGGGCGCACGCCTCCCACCTGGCCTCCGCGGCGACCGCGGAACGGCATCCGCTCCTGCTGGCCGCGCTGGCGGACGGTCCCGGCGCCGAAGCGCCCCAGGACACGCACACCCTGTTCGAGCGGGTGGTGCGCCGGGTGCTCACCGGGCTCGTCGGCAACCCCTGAACCGCCCGCGGGCGCCCGGGGCGGTCCCGGCCGCACCGGCACCTGCGCCCCTTCCGCGGCTCAACGGCCGTGGACGGCCGACGTGTCCCCGACAGGTCGCGGCAGCCCTCCGGGGAGCGCAGGGGTTCCCCGCGCGTACCCGCCCCCGCCGGGCCGGCCGGGAGCGCCCGACCGGCCCGGCGCGCCGCGTCCGCGCGGTGGGACCTCATCCGGTGGCGGACACCACGTGCAGGGGCCGGGCACGCAGGGCCGCGGCGACCGGCGCCAGGTTCGCCGACAGGCCCAGCGCCAGGACCGCCGAGGCGAGGAGGGCGTACCGCCCCGGGGCGACGGACAGGACCACCGTGTCACCGGTGAAGGCGTACCCGGAGGCCGCGAGCCCGGCCAGCGCGGCCGCGGTCCCCAGGGCCACCGCCGCCGACGACACCGCCAGCGCCTCGGCGGCGACCATGCCCGCGACCTGTCCCCTGGAGGCCCCCACCAGGCGCAGCAGGGCGAAGCGCCCCTTCCGCGCCGCCACGGAGACGACGAGTGTGTTGACCGCGCCGATCCCGGCGAAGCCCGCCACCACGGCCACCATCAGGTAGGTGATCCAGTCGTCGCCCTCCCCCTGGGCCGCCACGTCGGCCAGGTGGCCGGGCCGGTCGGTGACCAGGATTCCGGGCCCGGCGTCGATCGCCCCCTCCAGCCGGCGCGCGACCGCGGCGGGGTCGGCCCCGGGGTCCAGCGTGACGTAGACGGCGCTCTCCATCGCGTCCAGCATCCGGGGGGCGAGCACCTGCCGGGGGAGCAGGACCTCGGGGAAGTCGAGCCCCGCCTCGTAGAGAACCGCCACCCGGGCCCGGATCAGCTGCCCGTCGGGCCCGGAGAGTGTGACGGTGTCGCCCACCCGCCAGCCCTCCTGCCCCGCCGTCCCGGCGTCGAGTGCGACCCCGTCGGCGTCGAACGCCTCCCACGCACCCTGTTCCGCGTCGATCCGGTAGAGGTCCGCCACGGTCCCGGGGTCGACGAGGTAGGTCGTCAGGGAAGCGCCGGTGCCGGCCGTGACCGTCTGCCGGAACCCTCCTGCGGCGGACACCCCGGGAACCCCGGCGGCTGTTTCCGCCGCGGTCTCGGGAAGCCCGACCCCCACGGAGCCGGACACCACCAGGTCGGCGGCGAGGCGCTCCCCGTAGGAGTGCATGCGTGCCTCGCTCGTGGTCGGCCCCTGGAACAGCAGTACACAGGCGACGGCGGTGGTCACCATGAGCGGCGTCATCACACCCGCCACCCGGCGCGTGTCGGCGTACGCCTCCCTGTGCACCAGGAAGGGCACCGATCCCCTCGACGCCAGCGGACCCGCCAGGCGCAGCACGCCCCGGACGAGGACCGGGGCGAGCAGGGCCGCCGCCAGGACGAGGACCATCGAGGCGGCGAGCGCCGCCACCACCGCCCCCCGGCTCCCCGCCGCCGCCCATGCCACGGCGAGCAGCGCCACGGCCCCGCCCAGGACCACACCGCCCAGGGCGACCCGCACCCGTGACGGGGGCGCGGACGCGACCTGGGCCGCGCGCATGGCCTCGACCGGCGCCGTCCGCCCCGCCGCACGCGCGGGCGCCCAGGAGGCCAACAGCGGCACGGCCAGTGCCAGAACCGTTCCGGCGGCGAGGGCGGGCAGCCCCACCTCCGGCTCGAACCCCGGCGGGAGCACCCCCATGGCCTCGAAGAACCGGGCCATGAGCAACGCCAGAAGCGCACCCGCCACCCACGAGAGCACCGCGGCGACGGCGCCCAGGACCAGGGCCTCACCGAGGACCAGGCGCCGGACGAGCCCGGGCCCGGCCCCGGCCAGGCGCAGCAGGGCGAATTCCCGGACGCGGTTGCGCACCGTCGTGGTGAGCAGGCCGGCGACCATGACGGCGGCCACCGCCAGCACGAGTCCGGACACCGTGCCCAGGAACCTCCCCATGCCCGAGGCCAGCTCGCGGCCGGTCCGGCCCGGTGCGAGCGCCTCGCTCCGCTCGACCCCGGTCAACACCCTGACCTGCGGGACCTCCTCCCGGATCGCCTCGGCGAGCCGGGAGGGGTCCGCCCCCTCCCGGGGCCACACCGCTGCCAGGACCGGGTCCCCGCCCCGCGCGGCGGCCTCGCCCGGCGTGAAGAAGACGCCCCGGTCCTGCCCGCCGGCCGTGTCGCGGTCCACGATCCCGGTGACGAGCACCGTGGCGGTGCCCTCGGGGGTGAGAACCCGGGTGCGGTCACCGGGGGCCACACCCGCGTCGGCCGCGGTCCCGGCGTCGAGCGCAACCTCCCCCTGCGCCCCGGGCGGCAACCCCTGGGCGAGCGTGAGGGGCTCGGCCCCGGCGAGCGCCCACGAGTGCCCCCAGGAGCGCTGCGTCTGATCCCCCAGCGTGCGCTCGTCGGTCACCACGTAGGCGGGGAAGGGCGCCTCCACCTCCGTCTCCGCGACCCCGGGGACCCCTGCCAGCGCTTCCACGGTCGCGGGGGGCAGTCGCGCGGGCTCCCCGGAGGGCGTCGCGGTGAGGCCCGCGTCCTCCGGGACGGCCACCACGACGATCGGCGGCTCCGAGAGCCGCCAGGGAACACCCGCCCCCTCGGCGGCCACCCGGTCGGCCGAACCCTGCAGGGACAGGGCGGCCACGGCCAGCCCCGCCCCCAGGGCCACGGTCAGGACGGACAGGACGAGTGGGCGCGCCCGGTCGGCCACGCCCCGCAGCACGAGCCTGATCACACGGACTCCAAGCGCCTGATCCGCTCCAGCACGGTGTCCGGGGCGGGGTTGGGCAGTTCGTCCTCGATGCCGCCGTCGCGGAGGAAGAGCACCCGGTCGGCGCGCGCCGCGGCCACCGGGTCGTGGGTGACCATGACGACGGTCTGGCCGTGCTCGGACACCGCACGCCGCAGAGCCTCCAGGACCTGGCCGCCGGAGCGGGAGTCGAGGTTGCCGGTGGGCTCGTCCGCGAAGAGCACGCTCGGCCGGTGCAGCAGCGCACGCGCCACGGCGACCCGCTGCTGCTGCCCTCCGGACAGTTCGGCGGGCCGGTGACGGAGCCGGCCCTCCAGGCCGAGCGAGTCCACGAGTCCGGCCAGCCGGGCCTTGTCCGGGGGCAGGCCGGCCAGGCGCTGCCCGAGGGTGATGTTCTCCTCCGCGTCGAGCACGGGGAGGAGGTTGAAGGACTGGAACACGAAGCCGAACGCGCGTGCGCGCAACCGTGTCAGGTCCTTCTCGGAGAGGCCCATGATGTCCCGCCCCTCCACCAGCACCGCGCCGGCGTCGGGGCGCTCCAGTCCGGCCGCGCAGTGCAGGAGGGTGCTCTTCCCCGATCCGGAGGGTCCCATGATCGCGGTGAACCCCCCTCGGGGGAAGACGACGTCCACCCCTCTCAGGGCATGGACGGGAACGACTCCCCGGGAATAGGTCTTGGTCAGTCCCGTGATCCGCAGGACCGTCGGATCATCCTTTTCTTTTCCGTATGGCCGATCGTGGGCGCCGATCCCCTTTTTCGAGGATCGACGCCCTCCATTTGTGCCCATGCCGATGTTCCGATCGCTTGCGCGGGTCGCAGGACCCGGGTGCGCCCTGTCGCCCACTCAAGGAAAGTCAAACAAAGCGGGCCGCGAACGTCACTGGCCCTGGTGGGAGTGGTCGGGTAGAGAAACCTCGACCACCGGTGGCGACCTTTCTTCCCACCGTTGGGGGGTCGTCCGGTTCCCCCTCTCCCGGTGGCCGTGGGACCGTGCGAGGCACGTCGGAGAGAATCGGCATCAGCGTCGCCGCACCTCCCCCGGATGCGAATTCCACACGAGCATGTGAGGAGACGGATCCGCCTAACGTGAACAACCCCCAGGGGTCCCTTTCACCCTCCCCGAGATCCCCCCGAAGGGGCCTGGGAATCGAGAGGAGACGAAGACGGATCGCGCGGGGGCGTTGACCGGCTGGACGGACGGCCCGATGGGGGAAGCGCTCCGCCGCGGTCGGGACGCCTTCCGGCGCGGCGCCGGGCAGGAAGGCGGCTGCGGTGGGGCGGTGGGGCGACAGCGTCCCGGCGCCCGGCAGGACGGCCCGGGCGGCGCGCACCCGCTTCAGCCCCCCGGCAGTACTTCGCCCCGACGCACAGCGGCCGGGTACCGGCCGTTCACCCCGCGTCCGTCCGGGGCCGCAGGCCGAGCAGGACGTCCTGGACGAGGTCGGCGCTGCGCCTGACCGCATCGTCGCCGAAGCCCAGGAAGTGCCGGTAGTGGACCGGCGCGTAGAAGAGGTCGACCATCACGTCGGTGGGCACGTCGGAGCGGAGCTGCCCGGCGGCGACGGCGGAATCCAGGCGGGCACGGCACTCCGCGATGCTGGGCTCGAGGATCGTCTCGCGGAACGCCTTCATCAGCGCGGCGTCGTTCTGCGCCTCGGCCATGACGCCCTTGAAGGCCTCGCTGATCCTGCCGGTGACCAGTCTCTGGCTCACCGCGGTGATCTGGGTCGTGAGGTCGGCGGCGATGTCCCCGGTGTCGGGGAAGG
Organism: Nocardiopsis sp. NPDC006198; assembly: GCF_040613895.1. Taxonomy (NCBI): domain Bacteria; kingdom Bacillati; phylum Actinomycetota; class Actinomycetes; order Streptosporangiales; family Nocardiopsidaceae; genus Nocardiopsis; species Nocardiopsis sp. NPDC006198. The sequence continues at coordinate 114,024 of NZ_JBEXSY010000015.1, forward strand.
CGAAGTCGTCGCCGAGCTCCTCGTTCATCGCCTCCAGCACCACCGCGCCCTTGGAGCCCCACCAGCGGTAGATCGTGGGCTTGCCCACGCCGGCCTGGGCGGCGATGCCCTCGATGGTCACCTTCGCGAAGCCCTTGCGGCTCACCAGGTCGAACGCCGCGTCGAGGATCGCCCGGCGGGCGCGCTCGCTACGCCGTTCACTGTTCGGGGCAGAGGTCATGGGCCACATCCTACCGCCCGCGTGACGTTACGTTTCGTTTTGACAAGTCGCCTTGGATGACTTAGCTTCCATGGCGTTACGAAACGTTCCGTAACGCCATCGTTCGGGCCCGGTTCCGGGCACCGCCGAGACAGGGGAGAAGCATGTCCAGCGAAGAGGGATCGGCCACCGTGGGGCACGTCGAGAAGATCGCGACCACGCCGGACTGGTACGCGCCGTACCGGATATCGCAGGCCGTCCGGGCCGGGGGCTTCGTGTACGTGTCCGGACAGGCGGGCTTCGAGGAGGACGGGACGACCGTCGAGGGCGGTTTCCTGGAGCAGGGGCGGCAGGCGTTCCGGAACGTCGGACGGGTGCTGGAGGCGGCCGGCCTGGCCTTCACGGACGTGGTCAAGGTCGGCATCTTCGTCCGGGACATGGCGACGAACCTCCCGCACGTGATCACACTGCGCGGCGAGTTCCTGTCCGAGCCCTACCCCGCCGACACCCTCGTCGAGGTCGTCTCACTGGCCCAGCCCGACTGGCAGATCGAGGTCGAGGTCATCGCGCTGGACCGGAGCACCGCACGAACGCCGGGGTCGTGACAGAACATCGGCGCGGGGCGGCGTGCAGGGGTTTGCACCTTCCGTAGCGGTATGTGGTCTGGTGGTCTCACGTCCCGATCCCTCGAGGAAAGGTCCCTGCCCATGCATTCGTCCTTCATGCCGCCCCGCCAGGTCAAAATCGGTGACGCGGCGGCCTTCGCCGGCACCACGCCACGGGCGATCCGTCATTACCACGAGATCGGCCTGCTCCCCGAGCCCGAGCGGGGCAACGACGACCGCCGCCGCTACGGTTACGAGGACATGATCCGCCTGCTGTGGATTCGCAAGATGGCCGACGCCGGGATCGCCCTGGACGACATCCGTGACGCCTTCACCACCGGCACGGCTTCCGCCGGCGCCGGCAGCGGGGACGGTATCCCGGGCATCCTGGAGCGGTTGGAGGAGACCCTCGCCGAGCAGGAGACAGAACTGCGGCGGCAACGGGCCGCCGTGCAGCGGATGCGCACCGAAGGCAGCCGGATGGGCCTGCTCTCAGACTTCGTCACCGACCGTCTCAAGAGCCTGCCCGAGGGCTCCCTGCGTCAGGCGGACCTGGACACCCTGCTGGTCACCGAGCGGATCTTCGGCCCGCTCGGCGCGGCCGTCCAGGCCACCCGCTTCATCGCCCTGGCCACGCATCCCGCTCTGCGGGAGGAGTCCGACCGCATCGATGGCGCCGAGGAGGCACTCGATGACAGTGTCGCCGTGGACGATCCGCGGGTGGCTCACGTGGCCGCCGAACGGCACGCCTTCGAAAGCGCCCTGCACACCGTCATCGAGGAGACCGGCCTGGAGAAGGAGGACGATGCCCTCTTCGACGCCTGGGACACTTTGCACCCCGTTCCCGCCGATGGCGGCGAGGACGGGGCCGGCCTCGGCTCCGGCAGGCGGGAGGCCGGCTCCATGAGCGCGTTCGAAGCCGTCGGCAAGATGCCCTACGACGTCTCCCCGGCCCAATGGCGCTGTATGGAACTGGCTCTAGAACTTTCCGTCCAAGACTCGCCCGCTACCTAGAACACGGTCTGAGCCGCCCGGCGCGCGGTCACGCACCCGGGGGCGAGCCGCCCCGGCCTCCGGTCCGATCGGCGCTGATACCGGTCTCGCAGTTCGTCGAAGGGCTCACAGGGCGCCGGACCGCCGAAGCGGTCCGGGCCCGCGTCGACCTCCGGTGGAAGGGAAGCCGGGGCGACGGCCCGGTCGCCGCGCGCCACCGCGGCGACAGCGTGCTCGGAGTGGTCTCGTCCCGCCACAATGCCGGTGACGCGTGGATGACGCACACCGTGTGGGTGTCCCGCACCGAGGACCTGCTCGAACTGTGCAAGGGGCACGTGCCCGTGCGGAAGGGCCGATGGCTCGGGTTCGCCGAAGCCGCGGCCGGTGGCGCCGCAGCGGGCTACACGGTGGCCGAGTACATCCACCGGCGCGGCGGCACAGACGCGACGGCCCCCTCCGGTTCCACGGCTTCCGAGGCCGCCCCCGGGTCGACCGCCTCCACCGCCGTGGACCTCCCCGCCGCCGACCAGGAGCCGGGGACTTCCGTCCCCTCCGACGTCGTCACGGACGAGGCGGCCTCCCGGGCGACGGAAAGCGTGCTGAAGAGGGCCGTCAGCACGTTTCTCGACTGGTTCCCGTGAACCGCCGGCAGTCGCTCGTCCACGGTCTCCACGGTCGCACGAAGGGTGCACGACGTTGATCCTCATGAGTCCCCGGGCCTCCGGGTACCGGACCTGGCTCCACCTCGCCTCCTCCATCGACACCCCCGCCCTCGAACTCGCGCACACGAACCCGGACGGCAGCCGGGGAACGCTCTACATCGCGCGCGGAGACGCCTACGTCCTCCCCGACAACGGGCTGATCCTCGGCTTCCACGTCAGGTACACGGGCGGGTCCAGCGCCTTCTTCGCCCTCGACCACTCCGGCCCGCCGGACTGGCACGAGAAGCGCGCCGCCGTGAAGGAGACGGCCCACTTCGTCTGGGACGCGGTCAGCGTCGGCAGGATGATCCTCGCCCGGTCCCCCGGCGGGCTCGCCGCCTCGGGGGCCGGCTACGTGCTGCGGCACACCGAGGCCGGCAAGGCGGTCCGGGGGGCCGTGGTCGGCCTCCTGCCGGACTGGGTCGGCTCCCCTCCCGACCCCGGCTACTACCGCCAGTCGGACGGCGCGTACATGATCCGGGGCGCCTACCACCTCTGAAGTTCCCGGGGCGCGGACCGGCGCCCTACGGCCCCCGAAAGGTGCGAGCGTGTCCCTTCCCAAGAAGTTGGTGCCGATCACGATCGACGGCGTGGACGTGTACGTCGCCGTCCAGCAGCTGCCAGGGGCCGAGCCGATGACCTCCGGCGTCACCGAGGCCGTCGCGAACAAGGCTGCGGAGGCCGTCGACCACGTCCAGGACGTGGTGCGGGGCATGGCCGCCAAGTTCAGCGGCACGGTGCGGGAGCTCGCGCAGCAGGCCACCCGCCCGGAGTCGGTGTCGGTGGAGTTCGGAGTGACGATCGCCGCCGAGGGGTCGCTGGTCGTTTTCAGCGGCTCGGCAGAGGCCTCGGTGACCGTCACCCTGACCTACCCCGTCCCCGGCCCCTCCGACGGCGGCACCCCGGGCCCCTGACGGGCTCGGACAAGGCCGGGCGTGCACGCGTGCGGGAGGTCCGCCGCACGCCCGGCCGTCCTGTGCCCCCTTGCCGGATACCGGCGGGGTCCCGGCGCCCTCACCACCGGAATCGACCACGGCGCCGAACCCCGGGCACGGTCCTGGTCCTCGCCGCGCCTCAGGACTCGCGGTACCCGGACTGCGAGGAGGACGAGTTCGAGGTGGCCCCCGCCCCGGCGGTCGTACGGGCGGCCGGCCTGGTCAAGGGGTGCGATGCCGAGGCCAAGCCCGCCGGGAACGGCCGTCCCCGGGGCCGGGTCCCACGCCTGGGGTAGGACACCGTCAGGAACGTTCCAGCGCACAGGCCGCAGCAGGTGAACGGCCGCTCGACGACCTCGCGTGGTTCGATCGGACTTCTCATCCGATGGCCGCAGGTTCGAATCCTGCCGGGTGCTCCACAAAATCCCAGTTCATACGGGGTGCTCGAGGTCCTCGTGAGGGGGCCTCGTCGTGTTCGCGGGTGCTGTGTGCCCTGTGCGTGCTCCCCAGTGCAGGTCCGGTACATATAGGGGTGCACCTCCGGAGCACTCTGCGGTCCCGTGCCCCCGGGTGCCCCGCCGCCGGCGTGGTCCCGACACGTCCACCAGCGTCCCGTTGCCGTCCTGACTGCCACCACACTGCTGGGCACCCCGGGGCCCGGGGCGCGCCCTGTCGCCCCACCGGCCGGATACGGCCGATCCCCGGAACCCCTCACCCCACCGGACTCGACAGGCCACGATCCGATGGAATGGACACAGGGACGCGCGACCCCGTATACAGCTGCATAGACGGCCGATATGGCCCGCCCCCCGCGTCCGGGAAGCACTGCCCCGCCTCCTCAACCACCCCCCTTACCCCGGCATGAAAGCAGCCCCGTGGATCCCCTCCACCCCACCGACCCGCCGCTCATCGGCTCCTATCGGCTCCTCTCACGTCTGGGAGCGGGAGGCATGGGCCAGGTCTACCTCGCCCGCACCACCTCCGGACGCCGCCTGGTCGTCAAGGTCATCCGCCCCGAACTCGCCTCCGAGGCCGGCTTCCGCGCCCGCTTCGCCCGCGAGGCCGAGACCGCGCGCAAGGTCGGCGGATTCCACACCGCTCAGGTCGTGGACGCCGACCCTCACGCCGACGCGCCCTGGATCGCCACCGCCCACATCCCCGGCCCCACCCTGCAGCAGGCCGTCCGCGGCCACGGCCCCCTCACCACGCCCGCGCTGCAGGTGCTGGCCACCGGCCTCGCCGAAGGACTGAAGGCCATCCACGGGTGCGACCTGGTGCACCGCGATCTCAAACCCGGCAACATCATCCTGGCCGAGGACGGCCCCCGCATCATCGACTTCGGCATCGCCCGCCCCTTGGACGCCGACAGCATGACCACGCGGGGCGCGGTCTTCGGCACCCTTCCCTACATGTCACCGGAGCAGACCGACGGCTCACGCGTGGGTCCCTCATCCGACATCTTCTCCCTGGGCACCGTGCTGGTCTACGCCGCCACCGGTACCAACCCCTTCGCCGGGGCCACCATGGCCGAGACCCTGCGCCGCGTCATCAGTCCTCCCCCCGACCCGGGGACGTTCGACCCGGAACTGCGGGCGCTGGTCCTCGAGTGCTGGAACCACGATCCGGTCCAACGTCCAGTCCCCGACCAGATCCTCGCCCGCTTCGAGACCCGCGACCTCCACGGCTCCTGGCCGCCCCCCGCCGCCCGCACCGCACCGGCCGACAGCCCTCCTCCGTCCCCACCGGCCCTGGACCCCGGTGAGAGAGCCGAGAACGCGACCCTCCCGCCCCAGACAGACCCCCTCGCCGAAACGACCGTGTCCGGCAACCCGAACCCCACCAGGTTCCAGGCACCGACCCCTGCCGCAGAGGGTTCCGCGGTTCCCCTGCCCTTCCCCCCTGCGACGACAGACTCCGGCGGGCGGGCGCCGCGACGAAGGAGGTGGCCGTACTACATCAGCGCGGTGAGTGTTCTCGCGATCGTTTCCGTCCTGCTGTGGTGGGGCTTGGGCTCGCACCCCGAAGCCACTCTCACCGGACACGAAAGCGGCGTGTCCTCGGTGGCCTTCAGTCCCGACGGCACCACCCTCGCCACAGGCAGCGATGACAACACCGTGCGGCTGTGGGACACCGACACCGGCGAAACCTTGACCACCCTCACCGGACACGGTGGCGGCGTGTCCTCGGTGGCCTTCAGTCCCGACGGCACCACCCTCGCCACAGGCAGCCATGACAACACGGTACGGCTGTGGGACACCGACACCGGCGAAACCTTGACCACCCTCACCGGACACGATGACCTCGTGTCCTCAGTGGCGTTCAACCACGACGGCGCCACCCTCGCCACAGGCAGCTACGACGACACCGCACGGCTGTGGGACACCGACACCGGCGAAACCTTGACCACCCTCACAGTCCAGAGCAACAGCGCGGAAGTGGTGGAATCGGTGGCCTTCAGCCCCGACGGCACCACCCTGGCCGTCGGCAGTTGGAGCGACACCGCACGACTGTGGGACACCAGCACCGGGGAGCTGACCACCACCATCCAAAGCAACCCCAAGGAATCGACAACATCGGTGGAGGCGGTGTTCTCGGTGGCCTTCAGTCCCGACGGCACCACCCTCGCCACAGGCAGCCATGACAACACGGTACGGCTGTGGGACACCGACACCGGCGAAACCTTGACCACCCTCACCGGACACGAAAGCGGCGTGTCCTCAGTGGCCTTCAGTCCCGACGGCACCACCCTCGCCACAGGCAGCGATGACAACACCGTGCGGCTGTGGGACACCGACACCGGCGAAACCTTGACCACCCTCACCGGACACGGTGGCGGCGTGTCCTCAGTGGCGTTCAACCACGACGGCACCACCCTCGCCACAGGCAACAGCTACGACGGCACCGTACGGCTGTGGGAGCTCGATTGATCCCTTGCCTGGGGGCCGTTGATCCGATGGTGGAGCAGCCTCGGGAGTGAGGGAACCCCAGACCAGCAAGTGCGAACCCTTTCGCTGACCTGAGGTCGTCGGTGCAGGGCGGCTCCTGGTGTGCTCCCCGGTACCGGCCACCGCACCGGAACCAGCCCACCGCTCTGAACTGGCGTTCCGCGCAGCAGTGCGGCGGCCTCGGCCACGTCCGGCAAACACGCTCTGGCAAGTGTCCCGGGTGAAGTGCATGGTCGCGTGCCCCAGCCCGACCGAGATCTCCTCGACATCGGTGCCGGCTGCGAGCGCCCGCAAGGCAGCCCCGTGCAACGTGGCCGGCGCCGCCGCTCAGTCCAGGTCGGACATGTCGAGCACGAAGCGGTAGCGGACGTCGTTGCGTTCCAGGCGTTCCAAGGCCGTGTTCACCTGCGACGACGGCAGCAGTTCGATGTCGGCGGTGATGCCGTGCTCTGCGCAGAAGCGCAGCAGGTCGGCGGTGGAGGGTCGGCCGCCGCTGCCGGCGGAGCTGAGCCTCTTGCGGCCGATGAGCAGGTCGGTGGTCTCCACGGTGACCGGGCCGAGGTGCCCGAGGTGGCTGAGGGTGCCGTCCATGGCGACGGTGCGCAGGTAGGGGGTCAGGTCGTGGGGGGCGGAGACGGTGTCGATGACCACGTCGAACCGGTCCCGGACGGCTTCCATCTGCGCGGCGTCGGTGGAGACGACGAATCCGTCCGCGCCGAGTCCGTACGCCTCCTCGGCCTTGCCCGGTGTGCGGCTGATGACGGTGGTCGTGGCGCCGAGTGCGACGGCCAGCTTGACGGCGAGGTGTCCCAGACCGCCCAGCCCGGCCACGGCGACCGTGCTGCCGGGTCCCACGCCGAGTGCCCGCAGGGGTTCCCAGACGGTGACGCCGGCGCAGAGCAGGGGGGCCGCCCCGGCCGCGTCCAGACCGGCGGGCAGGTGGTGCGCGAACGTGTCGCGGACCACGTATTCGCGGGAGTATCCGCCCAGGGTGGTCGCCCCGTCACGGCGGTCGGTTCCGCCGTAGGTCAGGGTCGGGAAGCCGCGGCAGAAGTTCTCCTGGCCGGCCCGGCACATGGGGCACGTGCCGCACGAGTCGACGATGTTGCCGACGGCCACGGGGTCGCCCGGGGCGAAGCCGGTGACCGCGCCGCCGACCTCGCTCACCGTGCCCGTGAACTCGTGCCCCGGCACCAGTGTCCCGTCGGTGTCGCTCTTGTGGGCGCGCAGGGCGTGCAGGTCGCTGAAACAGACGCCGCAGTAGTCCACGCGCACCGCGACGTCGTCCGGACGCAGGTCCCGGCGCCGGAGTCGGGTGCGGTGCAGGACGTGGGTCGCGGGGTCCGCCTGCCATCCGATGGTGGTGCGCATATCTCTCCAAAGACAGACTGTTCGGTCTATTTGGAACCTAGGCCGTCGGAGCCGGATAAGCAAACAGACTGGTCTGTCTGCTAACGTGGCGGCCATGCCCGAACAGCCATCGAGCGCGCGCGGGGCCGCCACGCACCGGCGGATCGTCGACGCCGCCACGCAGGAATTCGCCCGGTACGGCATCGCCGGAGCCCGCATCGAGCGGATCATCACCGCCGCACGGACCAACAAGGCCCAGCTCTACGGCTACTTCGGCAACAAGGAGCAGCTCTTCGACGCGATCTTCTTCGCCTCGCTGGAGCGCATCATCGATGTCGCCCCCATCGACGCCGGGGACCTGGCCGACTGGGCCGTGCGCCTCTACGACGAGTACCTGGCCCGTCCCGACCTCATCCGCCTCGCCACCTGGGCCCGGCTGGAACGGCGCCCGACCGGGCACCTCGTCGCGGAGCACGAGCGCTACGACGACCACAAGCTCGGCGCCATCGCCGAGGCCCAGGCCGCCGGGCGCATCAGGCAGGGCGACCCCTTCGACGTGATGGCCCTGGTCATCGCCATGTCCATGGCCTGGTCGCCGGTGAGCAACGTCTACGCCGCCACCGCGACGGAGCCCCAGGGGGTGCACGAACAGCGGCGCGACCTGTTGCGGGACTGCGTCCGCCGCGCCGTCGCCCCGGAACCGGCAGCCTCCGCCGCGCCCTGAGCCGCGGGTGCGCCCGTGCGGCGGACCCGTACCCCCGCAGGGTCGGCGCGGTGCGCCTGGGCGGTCGCCTCACCCCTTCCCGCGGTCGTCCCCGCCCGTTCGGGGGCGGCGGGCGCGGGGCACGGATTCAAGGACGAGTTCGTAGGAGTGGTCCACGAGGTCCCGGACCAGTTGCGCGGTGATCTCCCCGTCGGCGCCCACGGAGGTCCAGTGCGTTTTGTCGAGGTAGCGGCCCGGGGTGATCGAGGGGTACCGGCGCCGCAGGGAGCGGCCGTGGTCGGGCTCGACCTTGACGGTGATGATGCGCTCGTCGGGGTCGTCGGTGACGATCAGGAAGACCTTGCCCGCCACCTTGTACACGTCCAGCTTGTCGACGAAGGGCCGCCCGTGGTCGGTCCCGGGCAGGTCCCGGGCCGCGCTGCGCGCGGTCTGTTGGAGCTGCTCTCCGGTGATGGCCATGGCCACTCCTCAGGTCTGTGGCGAAAGTGCGCCCCTGCCGTCCGCGGGACCGGTCCGGCACGAATGTCGGACGTGTCCGCCAGACTCCGGTCATGGAGATGACGCTGCAACTGACGATCGACTGTTCCGACCCGCGGAGACTGGTGGCGTTCTGGAGCGAGGCTCTGGGATACATACCCGAACCCCCACCGGGCGGACACACCACGTGGCGGGAGTACTGGGCAGCCATGGGGGTGCCGGAGGAGGAGTTGCCCGCGGGCACGGGCGACACCCCGGAGTCGATCGTCGATCCGGCAGGACAAGGACCCCGGGTGTGGTTCCAGCAGGTTCCGGAACCCAAGGCCGCCAAGAACCGGATACACCTCGACCTGAAGGTCGGCGGCGGGCGCGACGTCCCGTTGGCGGTGCGCACGCAGCGGGTCACCGCCACGGTGGAAAGACTGGTCGAGGCCGGCGCCCGCGTGCTCCGGGTCATGGATGAGCCGGACATGGGCCATTACGCGGTCCTGATGCAGGACCCGGAAGGCAACGAATTCGACGTCGTCTAGGAACCGTTCGGCCGTGCTGCTCACGGCCGCTCGTCGACCGCCGCGGCGAGGACGACCTCGGCACCGCGCTGCCCGGCCGTGAACACGGTGGACAGGGGCTTCCGTTGCCGCTCGACGGCCGGGCGCAGCCCGGTGGTCAGCCCGGCGCGCGAACGTCCGAGCGCGTGGTCGGCTTTCTCGACGGCGTCCCGACGGGGCGGTGGGACCGGGGAAGGTTGCCCACCACGAGCCGGTAGGACTCGCTCACCAGTTCCCTGACCAGATCCTCGTCGATCGAGTCGCCGGGGGCGAGCGTGATCCAGTGCCTCTTGTTCATGTGGTAGCCCGGCGTGATGTCGGCGTGGGTCTCGCGCAGGGCTTCGGCCTCGCCGGGGTCGGACTTGAGGATCACGACCGGCTTGCCGGGGACCTCGGTCATCAGCATGAACACCTTGCCCCGGACCTTGAAGACCTCCCAGTCGGGTCCGAACGGGTGCTCCAACCCGGCACCCACCAGGGTCTCGGCGTGTTCCTGGGCCGTGTCCTGCAAGGTTTCGCCGTCCATCGCCACTCTCCGTCCTCGCGTGCTGCGGCCGTGGGCGCTCGGCGCCCGCGTGCCGTCGCCCTGTGTCTCTCCTACCCGGTCCGACCGGCCCACACAGGTCGTCGAACTGCGTGAACACGCTACGGGCTCCGGCGTCGGCCCGTCTGCCGGGAGCAGGCTCCTCCCCTGCCGGGGAACCGACGCGTGTGGAACGGTACCCCCGTGGGCGACGCACCGTGACCGCGCCCCGTTCGCCTTCCGGCGGAGCCGCCCCGGCCCCGCGCTGCGGCGCACCGGCCCAGGGGCATCGGGGTGGGGCGGCGGCCCCGTCCGGAGGTTCGGTCCCGGTGCGTCCCCCGGACGGGGGCCGGTCGCCGCTCAGGTTGGGGGCATGCTCTCTTCGGCGCAGCTGGCTGTTTTCGTACCCGCGGCGTTGGCGGTGGCCGCCGCGCCCGGAGCCAACAACCTGCTCGCCTTCCGCAACGGTCTGCGGCAGGGCCTGCGTCCGGCCGCCGTCGCACTCCTCGGACGCTTCACCGCGTTCGCCCTCATGCTCGGTGTGGTGACCACCGGCCTGGGGGCGCTCCTGCACGCCTCCCGGACGGCCTTCGAGATCCTCCGCGTCGTCGGGGCGGCCGTCATGGTCGGGTTGGGGGCGTGGGTGGTGTGGTCGGCGCGCGCCGCCTCCGCGCCGAACGGGTCCGCACCCGAACGGGAGGACGAGGGCGCCCGCGTCGTGGCGCCGTGGAAACTGGCGGGGCAGGAGTTCGTCACCGCCGCCGCCAACCCCAAGGCGCTCCTGCTGTTCACGGCGTTCCTACCGCCGTTCGCCTCTTCCGGGTCCGGTGCCGAGGCCGGAGTGCAGCTGGTCGCGCTGGGCGTGCTCTACATCGTCTGTGAGGCGGCCACCGCACTGGTCTGGGCGACCGCGGGGCGCGTGCTGGCGGGGCGCCGCCTGCGGCCGGTGACGCTGCGTCGCCTGGACCAGGCGTCCGGGGGAGCACTGATCGCGTTCGGCGGGGGGTTGGCGCTGACGGACCTGTCACGTCGGTAGATCCGGAGAGCCGCGTGCGGCGTCGCCTTCCCGGCCCGCAGTCGCCGTCCGACAGCCGCACAGCGTCCGGGCCGTGACGCCTGCGCGGGTGAGGGCATGACGCAGCGTCACTGGTGTCGCGACGGAGCAGGGCGAATACTGGACCGGACCCGGGGCGGGGTCACGGACACGCCCGCACGGGGTCCGGGCGCACCGACGCCGGGCAGAGACGGTTCCGCGCTCCGGGCGGGACGGACGCCGAGGAGAAGACGATGGAACCGACACTGCCGCAAAGGCTCTACCTGCTCAGCTACGACACCGGCAAGAACCGGTTCGACCCCGTCAGCACCGCCTACCGGGGCCACCTGCTGCGCGCCGCGGCGCTGACCGAGCTCATCCTCGGCGGCCTGCTCCGTGCCCGGGACGGCAGGGCCGAGCGCGACACCGCCCGCACTCCGGAGGACCCGTTCCTGGCCGAGGTGCTGGACGGCCTGTCGCCGCACGAACCGGGCCACTGGATCAACGCCGTCCCGGACCGTGAGTGGAAGGCCGAGAGGGCCGTGCGCGAGCAGCTCGTCGCGAACGGGTCGATCACGGTCGACCGCGGCCGGGTACTGGGGCTCTTCCCGACCCTCGACGTCACCCTCGAACACCCCGGAGAGGTCCGCCGGCTGCGCGAGCGCGTGCACGAGGCGGTCCGCACCGAGCACACCGTGGCGACCGCCCCCGCCGAGGACGTGGCCCTGGCCGCGATCGCGGCCGACGGCGATGTCTGGACGGTGTTCACCCCGCAGGAGCGGCACGAGTACAGGGCCGGGTTCAAGGCGGTCCACGAGCGCTTCGGCGTCGAGGTGCCCGGGATGCGCACCGCGATCCTGGCTGCCGTCGCGAACCGGCGGGCGGGGACCGCCTAGCAGGCGGTGTCGGCGCGGAGGGCGACGCGTGGTGACCGGCCCCGGCCCGTCGGCCGCCCCCTGCCGGTCGGCCCGGTCCGCCCCGCTGTTCACCGCCCCGGCTGCGTGGCGGCGGGCTCGGGGTCCTCGGCCGGCTCGGGCTCCCAGCGCAGCAGGTCCCCCGGCTGGCAGTCGAGCACCGTGCACAGGGCGGACAGGGTCGTGAAGCGTACCGCCTTGGCGCGACCGTTCTTGAGCACCGCCAGGTTGGCGGGCGTGATCCCGATGCGGTCCGCGAGTTCCCCGACGGACATCTTGCGCTTGGCCAGCATCACGTCGATGTCGACGACGATCGGCATCAGATCACCTCGTCGAGCTCGCCCCGCAGGCGGGACGCCTCGGCCCTGCTCTCGATCGCCTGGGCCAGCAGCGTCCTCAGCACGACCACGATGAGCGCGACCCCCAGGAGCGCCATGCCCGCCCCGCCCACCAGCAGGACCACACCCGGCGGCACGGCCTCGCCCGGGGCCATGACGAACCCGAGCCCGAACACCAGGAGGGCGGCCGCCACGATCGCGCCGATCATCACGTCGACGTAGCGGAAGGCGGTGCTGGAGAACACGGTTCCGCGCCGCACCTTCGTGACCAGGAGCCACACACAGACCAGGACGGCCTGGACCGCCACGATGCCCAGGAACACGATCGCGATCACGGGGGCGCGCACGAGCACCGGGTCGGCGCCGGCCTCGCGCAGGTCCACGGCCAGCAGCGGCACCATGACCGCCTGCACGAACACCGACCCTCCGAGCAACATCACGAGCACGACGCGCAGCGCCAGCACCGTCAACTTCCCCATCACATCTCCCTAAATCGCTTTTCAATAGGAATCTATCGAAAAACGATAGCAGTGGCAATGGAGCGCCCCTGTCCCCCGAGCCCTCGTCCCCCGACTCCCCCGCCGGCGCCCCAGGAACCCGGCCCTCTCGGAGCCGGTCGACCTGCTCCCCGAACGCGCCCGCGCCCCGTTCACAGAGCGATGGCAGGAGCATCCGGGGGCACTGAGGTCGCACCGGGACCGCTTCGGGACCCACGCCGACGGAGTCCCTGCTTCGGCTCGCGGGGGAGGCGGGGGCGCCCGGTGCTCACCTGTCGGCTCCGGCCCGGGTACGGCGGCCCTCGTGGTGGGAGCCGCGCCAGTCCAGGCACACGACGGTGGCGTCGTCCTCCGGGTGCCTTCCGGAGGCGTCGGTGACCGCGGCGGTCAGGGTCCGTACGACCTCACGGGGGTGGTCGTCGGCGGTGTCACGGATCAAGCGGGGCAGGTCGACGGTTTCCGCCCGGCGATCCTGCATGCCGTCGGTGTGGAAGACGATGCGGTCGCCGGGGCGCAGGTCGAGCTCCTGCACGTCATAGGCGACGGAGGCAGGCATGCCGAAGGGCAGGTCGACGTCCAGGCGGACCTCGTCCACCGTGCCTCCGCGCAGGAGCAGCGGCCAGGGGTGTCCGGCGTTGACGATCTGTGCGCCGGTTCCGTCCAGGGCGATGCGGACCAGCTGGCCGGTGGCGAAGGTGTGGTCGCCGTGGTCCAGGAGGGCCCGGTGGCTCTGGCGCGCCTGCTCGGCCAGGTCGGCGCCGGCTCGGCGTGCGCTGCGGGAGGCGTTGACCAGCAGGGTGGCCATGAGGGCGGCGTTGACGTCGTGGCCCATGGCATCGGTGATGGACAGATTCAGGGTGTTGCGGTCCAGGGCGTAGTCGTAGGAGTCCCCGGCGACGGAGTCGGCGGGCACCAGGGCCGTGGCGAGGACGAACTGGGCGGCTTCGCAGGAGGACGCGCTGGGCAGGAGGTGGCGTTGGATCTCGCTGGCCAGGCTGATCGGGGTGGTGCGCCGGCCCCAGTGGTAGAGGTCGGTGAAACGACGGTCGGTGACGATGATGTACGCCAGCGCGTGCGCGGCCCCGAGGACCTCGTCCAGGACCTCCCCGGTGACGTGGGGCAGGGTCAGCTCCAGGATGCCGATGACGTCGCCGCGGTTGGTCACCGGGGCGAGCACCCGCTGTCCGTGCCCGTCCCCGGGACCCTGCACCAGTTCCTGGGTGCGCAGCACCTGGTCGTAGACGCTGCCGTCCAGGGGAATCTGCTCGGGGTGGCGGTCCCTCCGCGTGACGGTCTCCTCGCCGACCCGCACCACCTGCCGGCCGATCATGTCGGCGAACAGGAAGGAGACCGCGTGCGCGTCGAACCGGTCGCGTAGATTGCGTGCCACCACGTTGAGGGACTCCATCGGCGCGGCGTCCTCCGCCGCGGCGAGTATCTCCGCCAACCCGATCCGGTCACCTGTCATCGTCGCCCCCAGCGTTTTCACGCACACGCCCCACACCGACCGTGCGTACCACCTTCCCCCGCCCACACCGGCTACACCTTGGGCAACAGGAGCCCTGACCAGGGCATACTGCCGCTTCCGACGGCCGCCAGGAGCGAAGACGGCCCGCGGGGCAGCGGTCAGGAGAGCGGGAAGCAGGTGCGGGCGGAGAGGTCCCCGGCCGGACCTCCCCCGGAACGGTGTCGCGGTCGGCGGCCACTCCCCTACTCCACGGGCACCTCGAAGGTTCCGAAGTCGGCGGCGTGCAGCGTCACGGAGTCCGCCTCCTCCGGGGGAACCGGGAAGTGGACGACGAGACCGGGCCCGGTCCCCTCCGCCCGCCGATCAGGGGGCGTCGGGGGCACCGACCGCCGGGATCCCCGTGGACGGCTGCCGGTACCCGCTCGGTCAGCTCCCGTCCGCCGAGAAGCGGTAGAAGGACTGGACCGCCCCCTGGTCCGTCGCGAACGAGGAGACCAGGTGCGGGCGCAGGGGGCCGGGCTCGGGCCCGAAGAGGGGGATGCCCTTCCCGAGGAGCACCGGAACGCGGGTCACGGTGAGGTCCGAGAGGAGACCCTCGGCCAGGAACGCCTGGACGGTGCGGCCCCCGTCGGCGTAGGCGCGCTTCACCCCGGCCTCGGCGAGGGCCGTCCGCAGCGCGGGGATGTCCGGATGGACGGTCACCGGCGAACTGCCAAGGTCCGGTCGAGGTCCGGCGGGCAGCGTCGTGGAGAGCACATGGATCGGTGTCCCCCGGTAGTGGTCCTCTGTGAACTCCCGCATGGTGTCGTAGCTCGCGCGCCCCATCGCCAGGACGTCAACGGAGGCGAAGAACTCCTCGTAGCCGGTGTTGTCGAAGACGGTCAGCCAGTCCAGCTCGCCGCCGGGCCCCGCGATGTACCCGTCGAGGCTGCAACCGAGGAAGGCGTGAAATGTGGTCATGCCCGAACCGTAGCGACGTTTCTCGGGTGACAGCCTGACCGATCTTGCGCTGTTCGGACCGTGTCCCGGATCGGGGCACTGCCCCCGGCGCCGACCCTTACGGGCGTCCGGCCCCGCCGCAGGTCGCGGACCACACGCGAGAGGAACCCCGCCCCGGGCCCCGGTGGACGCCTCCCCGCCGCCCGCGCCCGGCCGAGCAGGCCCCGCGGGCGCACCCATGACGTTTGCGGGGGGGAACCGATGACGCGGTGTCACTGGTGGGCGCGGCGGCGCGCCAGCAGTCTGAGGGGGCGGTTCCCGGAGGCCCTCCCCCACGGTGGAACGGCGGTCCCGGGAGAAGAGGAGAACCGATGTCCAGGAGGCTCGAAGTGGCACGAAGGTGGAACACGGGACGAAGCTCGCCGCTGTTGGCGGTCGTCCTCCTCGCCGGTTCGCTGACCGCGGCGGCACCGGCCGCGGCCGACGACGGGGGCGGGGGGTCGGCGCCGGAGATGGAGTGGGGCGCGTGCCCCGCGGACGTCCTGACCGGGCCGTACCCGCTGGAGTGCGGGACCGTGACGGTGCCCGTGGACTACGACGCCCCCGAGGGCGCCGAGATCGACATCATGATCTCCCGCCTGGCCGGCGGGGCCCCGGACCGGCGTCGCGGCATCCTGCTGCTCAACCCGGGCGGCCCGGGCGGCCCCGGTCTGGCGATGCCGGCCGACCTGGCCGCCCTCGGGGCGCCCGCCAGCCTCCTGGACACCTATGACCTGATCGGCATGGACCCCCGCGGGGTCGGACACTCCTCCCCGGTGAGCTGCGGTTTCACCGCCGACCAGGCGTACTACGGCAACATCCCGCCGTACGCCGTCGACGACGCGGCCGTCACCGGGCAGGCGGAGACCGCCGAGGCGGTCGCCGACCGGTGCGCGGCCAACGACACCGACGGGCTGCTGCCCCACATGTCGACGGCGAACACGGCCCGCGACATGGACCGGATCAGGGAGGCCCTCGGCGAGGAGAGGACCAGCTTCTTCGGGTTGTCCTACGGGACGGCGCTGGGCGCCGCCTACGCCTCGATGTTCCCCGAGCGCACCGACCGGATCGTGCTCGACAGCAACATCGGCGACACCTTCCTCGGCTACGACGGTCTGCGCCAGTTCGGCCCGGGCTTCGAGGAGGCCTTCCCCGACTTCGCCGCCTGGCTGGCGCGGCGCGACGGCAGCTACGGCCTGGGGAGCTCTCCGGCGCAGGTGCGGGAGACCTACTTCGAGATCGCGGAGCGCCTCGACCAGGAGCCAGTGGCGGGCGTCGACGGCCCCTCCTTCCGGTTCTACTCCTTCGCCGGACTGTACGACGAGGCGAACTACGCCCTGACGGCGCAGCTGTGGCAGTCCCTGGACGACCGCGACGGGCCCGCGGTCCAGCGCTACCTGGACGGCCGGGCCGGTGGCGGGGAGGAGGCGGCCGAGCCCGTGGCAGCGGACAACGCCTGGTCGGCGTTCCTCGCGGTGGCCTGCAACGACTCCGAGTGGCCGGAGGACCTCGACACCTACCGGAGCGGTGTCGCCGAGGACCGGGAGCGGTACCCGATGTACGGTGCGGCGGGCGCCAACGTCATGCCGTGCGCCTACTGGCACCACGAGCCGGCCGAGGCCCCGGTGGAGATCACCGGGGAGGGCCCGGCCAACGTCCTGATCGTGCAGAACCTGCGTGACGCGGCCACACCGTACGCCGGAGGCGTGAGGCTGGACGACAAGTTCGGGCAGCGGTCGCGGCTGGTGAGCGTCGACGGCAACGGGCACGGGGCCTACCTCTACGGTGACAACGCCTGCGCCTGGAACGTCACCACGGGCTTCCTCGTCGACGGCGCGTTCCCGGAGCGGGACGTCTCCTGCGGGGCGTCCGCGAACGCCGGCCCGGAGCCCGGCAGCGGGGCGGAGCGGCTGCGGGCCGAAACCCTCGACCGGCTCCGCGACACCGTCTGAGCGGGCACGGGGGGCACCGTCGCCCCTGAGCGACCGGGAGCGGGTCGGGTCCGGTCCGCCCCCGGCGCTCCTGCACTGTCCGCCCCGCGGAGCAGCCGCGGTGCGAGCGGGGCGGAAGGAGCGGGCCTTCCGGCCCGCCCGGGCCCGGGGTTCCGGGGCACGCCGTGCGGCACGCCCCGGAACCCGCGGTCACAGCGCGGCCCGCACGCGTTCGCCGATGCGTCCGACCGAGACCCCGTAGCGGTCGTGGAGCGTGGGCAGCGCGCCCGCGTCGAGGAACTCGTCCGGCAGGCCGATGGGGGTCACCTGCCGGGTCACGCCCCGCTGGACCAGTGCGGAGGCGACCGACTCGAAGAGGCCGCCCACCACGGAGTGGTTCTCCAGCACGAAGACCTTCCGGTCGGCCGCGACCTCGGCCAGGACGGTGTCCACGTCCAGCGGCTTGATGGTCGGCGTGTGCAGGACAGCGGCGCCGATGCGGTCCTTCTCCAGCGCGGCGGCCACGCGCAGGGCGCGTTCGGTCATCAGCCCCGAGGAGATGAACAGGACGTCCGAGCCGCCGCGGAGCAAGGACGCCTTGCCGAGGCGGAACTCGTAGTCGTACTCGTCGAGCACCGTGGGCACCGCGCCGCGCAGGATGCGGGTGTAGGTGGGCCCCTCGTGCGCGACGAGCTGGGGGACGGCCTGGGCGATGTCGACGGAGTCGCAGGGGTCGACGACGGTCATCCCCGGGATCCCGCGGAGCAGGGCGACGTCCTCCGTGGCCTGGTGGCTGGGGCCGTAACCGGTCGTCAGCCCGGGCAGGGCCGCGACGATGTTGACGTTCAGGCGCGGTTCGGCGATGTCCAGGCACAGGAAGTCGTAGGCGCGGCGGGTGGCGAAGACCGAGTAGGTCGACGCGAAGGGCACGAACCCCTCCTGGGCCAGGCCGGCCGCGGCGCCCATCATGACCTGCTCGGCCATGCCCATCTGGTAGAAGCGGTCGGGCATGGCGTCGCGGAACACGTGCATGTCGGTGTACTTGGCCAGGTCCGCGGACAGGCCCACGATGCGGGGGTCCTCCCGCGCCGCGGCGAGCAGCGCGTGCCCCAGCGGGGCCTGGGCGGTGCGCGCGCCGTCGTCGGCGATCGAGGCGATCATCGCGTCCGAGGTGAGCCGCTTGGCGGTGGTGGCGCTCATGCGTCGTTCCCTTCCTTGAGCTGTTCGCGGGCCGTCTGCCACTCGTCCGGGGCCACCCGCATGAAGTGCAGCTTCTCCCTGGACTCCAGCATCGGCACGCCCTTGCCCATGGTGGTGTCGCAGATCAGGGCCTTGGGCCGGCCGCGGTGGGCCTTGAGCTCGTCCAGTGCCGCGAGCAGCGCGGCGACGTCGTTGCCGTCGACCCGCAGGACGTGCCAGCCGTTGACCCTGAACTTGTCGTCGGCGGGCTCGGTGCCCATGACCTCCTGCGCCGGGCCGTCGGCGACCTGGCGGTTCATGTCCACGATCGCGATGACGTTGTCCAGGCCGTGGTGGGCGCAGGCCTGCACGGCCTCCCAGGTGGAACCCTCGCTGAGTTCGCCGTCGGAGAGCAGGTTGTACACGTGCGCCGGGTTGTCCTTGCGGCGCAGTCCCATGGCGATCCCCACGGCGACGCCGAGCCCGTGGCCCAGGGAGCCGCCGGAGACCTCCATGCCGGGCGTGTAGGTGGACATGCCCGACATGGGCAGGCGCGAGTCGTCGGTGGCGTAGGTGTCCAGTTCCTCGACGGGGATCACGCCCGCCTCGGCCAGGGCCGCGTACAGGGCGATCGCGTAGTGGCCGATGGAGAGGAGGAAGCGGTCGCGCCCCTCCCACTCGGGGTCCTCGGGACGGAGGTCGAGCTGGTCGGCGTAGAGGGCGGCGAGGACGTCGGCGATCCCGAGGGCCTGGCCGATGTAGCCCTGCCCCTGTACCTCCCCCTGGGTCAGGGCGTTCAGCCTGATCCGGTACGCGGCGGCCCTCACCCGGTCGGTCCGGGCGGTGTCGACACCGCTTCCGGGCGCCGTGGCGGTCTGGTTCATCTCAGTCCTCCTGGTTGGGTGGTTCGGGTGGTGGTTGCGGAGGGCGGTCCGGCGGCCTGTCCGGAGCTTCGTCCGGGTTGGCGGTCGCGTCGCGGGGCCGGTCCGCGATGAGGGCTCACGCCAGCGCCCAGACGAGGCAGACCAGGCCGAAACCGGTCGTGCCCAGTACCGTGACCAGCACGGTCCATGTGCGCAGCGCGTCCGCGACCTGTAGCCCGAGGTAGCGCGAGACGATCCAGAACCCCGAGTCGTTCACGTGGGAGAGGCAGATCGCCCCGCAGCCGATGGCGAGGTTGATCAGGGCGATCTCCACAGAGCTGTAACCGCCTTCGGAGACCGTGCTCGCCAGCAGCCCGGCGGTGGTGATGGCCGACACCGTCGCCGATCCCTGGGCCGCTCTGAGCAGCGCGGCCAGGACGAAGGCCAGGAGCAGCAGGGGGATGCCCAGTCCGAGCAGGCCGCCGGAGAGGGCGTCGCCGATGCCGCTCTCGCTGAGGACCTTGGCGAAGGCTCCGCCCGCCCCCGTGACGAAGACGACGATGGCCGCCGGGGCCAGGGCCCCCTCCATGACCCGGCCCACGGAGCGCATCGACCACCCGCGCCGCACCCCCAGCAGGTACACCGCCAGCAGACAGCCGGTGAGCAGGGCGAACGGCGGGGCTCCGAGCATCGTCAGCAGGCCCAGTGCGGCCGAGCCCTCGGCGAGGAAGGCGCTGCCGACGGTCTGGAGCCCGATCATGGCGATCGGGACGAGGATGATCGTCAGCACGCTGCCCGTGCCCGGGGGCGCCTGCGGTTCCGTCCTGGCCGGGGCCTTCACCGAGCCGCCGCCCTGGTCGGAGGGGCCGGAGTCGTCGGGGCCTTGCGGTCCGGTCCCGTCTCCCGGGTCCGCGGCCGGACCCTCGGAGTACCGGGCGAGCGTCTCCGGGAGCACCGTATAGACGCGCCGGTTCAGCAGCCGGGCGGTGTAGTGGGCCACGAAGCCCACCGGCACCACCAGCGCACAGCCCAGGAGCGTGACCAGGCCCATGTCGGCCTCCAGGATCGCCGAGCTGCCGACGATCCCCGGGTGAGGGGGCACCACCACGTGGATGAAGAGCATCAGGCCGGCGATCGGCAGACCGATGGACATGGGAGAGGGCAGCCTGGCCGCCCGCGAGAAGGCGTAGATGATCGGTACCAGGATGATGAAGGCGACGTCGAAGAAGATGGGCGTCGCGATCACCGACGAGGCGATCAGCAGGGCGGCCCCCACCCGCGCGGGCCCCAGGATCCGGGCGAAGCGCCGGGAGAGGGCGTCCGCGCCCCCGGAGTGCTCGATGATCGCCCCCAGCATCGCCCCGAGGCCGACCAGGAGGGCGACGCTGCCGAGCGTTCCGCCCAGGCCCTCGACGATGGTGGGGATGATCTCGGCGAAGGGCATGCCGGTGGCCAGGGCGGTTCCGACGCTGACCAGGATCAGGGCGACGAAGGCCGGCACCTGGAACCGGATGATGAGCAGGAGCAGGAGGGCGATCGACCCGAGAGCGATCAGTGTCAGCACAAGAGCATCCATAGGTGGATCCCCTCTCGTGTATCGGTGGGGCCCGCACGTTCACGGCCGGGTGTTTCCGGGCATGACGAGTGACCCCTACGGGCTTGGTGGTTCCGCCGACCGGCTTCCTCGGGCCTCGGAGCCGTGGTGCGGCAGGGGCGCGACGCGGCGGCGGTCCGGCTCGCGTGCGCGGTGCGTCGTGTGCGACGCGCGGTGTCAGTCGCGGTAGACCTGGATGACCTGGGAGTCGTCCCGGTCGAGGAGCCCGGTGGCGGCGGCCTGCTCGTAGGCGGCGCGCGCGGCACGGGCCAGGGGCGCGGAGAAGCCGACGGCGTCGGCGGTGTCGGTGACGAGAGTGGAGTCCTTGACGAAGATCCCGATGGTGCTGGTGACCTCCTCGGCGGCCTCCGGGAGCATGCGCGGTCCGCGGTCGCCCAGCATCCAGGACGCTCCCGCACCGCCGCCCACGGCCTCCAGGACCTCCGCGGGGTCCAGGTCCAGCTTCTCGGCCAGCGCGAGCGCCTCGGCGGCGGCCACGATGTGCACCGAGCACAGGAGCTGGTTGACCACCTTGTAGGACTGTCCCCTGCCCACCTCGGCGCCGCAGTCGCGCACGGTGCCCATGGCGGAGAGGACGTCGGAGCAGTCGGCGAGCGCGGCCGGGTCGCCGGAGGCGAAGAGGGTCAGGGCGCCGCGTCTGGCGCCGGCCACGCCGCCGGTCACCGGCACGTCCACCAGGCGGACCCCGACCTCCTCGGCCCTGCGCGCGGCCTCGCGGACCGGGCCCGGGCCGACGGTGCTCATCACCGCGAGCACGGCTCCGGGGCGCATGGAGTCGAGCGCGGCACCGGGTGCGGACACCGCCTGGTGCAGCTGTTCGGGGGTGGCGACCATGACGAGGACGGTGTCGGCCTCCTCGATCCCGGTGAGGTCGGCCCGGGCGGGTACGCCGAGTTCGGCGGCGGCCTCACGCCGGCGGGGCGAGGGGTCCACCCCGAGCACGGTGTGGCCCGCGCGGGCGATCCGCTCGGCCATGGGGAGGCCGATGGCGCCGATACCGACGAACATGACAGTCGATTTCGGGCATGGCTGTGGAGCCTGTGTCGCGTTCATATGTCTTCCTTCTCCCCCTCGGGGTGGGGATCGCGCGGTCCCGGAGCTCGGGACCGCCCCCGGCGGGGCACGGATCGGGGTCCGGGTACGCGGGGTCCCGGTGGGTGGGATTGCGGTGGGTCTGGTGGGTCTAGTGCTCGTCCGTCATGTCGGAGCTCTCGGTGATCCGGCGCCACAGGCTGAAGTGCTCGACCATGGCGGCCGCGGCGGCGCTGCGGTCGTGCGCTTCGATCGCGTCGACGATGGGCGTGTGGATGGTGTCGGTCCTGCGGGGCTCGTCGGAGCCCTCCGGCAGCGCTGCTGCCTCGACGCTCAGCGCCCGGGCCCGCTTCTTGGCCAGGACGTCCTGGAGGGCGAGGCTGATGCCGTCCACGAAGAGTTCGATGACCGGGTTGTCCGCGATGGTGAACAGCCGTTTGTGGAAGGCGTAGTCGGCCTCGTGCCCGGCTTGGGCGTCCCCCGCGGCGGTCGCGCGGACCATGTCGTCGATGTGTCCGCGCAGGGCGGCGACGTCGTGGTGGTCGGCCCGGTCCGCCGCCTCCTGGACCACGGAGATCTCCATCATCTCCCGGGCCCGTTCGACGCTGGCGTGGTCGACGTGGCCGAACTTCGACATCAGGTCGAAAAGCAGCCGCACGAACGAGGCGTCGGGCTTGGTGACGTAGGTCCCCGCCCCCTGGGTGCGCCGGACCATGCCGAGCACCTCCAGGCTCCCCAGGTTCTCCCGCACGGTGGCGCGGCTGTTCCCGAGGCGCTCGGCGAGCGCGCGCTCGGTCATGATCCGTGACTCCGGACCCAGGACCCGCGCCTCCTCGGCGAGGGCGTCGACGAGCGCGTCGAAGTTGCTGTCCATGACACCTTCCATTGGCCTGACCAATGTGACTGAGGCTACAAGGAGGCGATCGAGGAGGTCAAGGGATTGGTCAGGCCAATATTTCGCCCGTGTTGCCCCGGGGTGTCAGGGGCGGGAATCGCCGCTCCGGCCCGGCGTCCGCGCAGGTGGCAAGAGGCCCGCTCCACTCCGAGGCTCTCGCCCCCGCACGGCGGTCGCGACCGCACAGGCCCCGAACGGCCCGCCACATCGCACGGTTCGCCCTCGCGGACGACACCGTCCTCGGGCGCCGGCTGGTGCTTCCCGCCTCCTCCGGAGCTGCCCCCGGCCTCCCGGACTACCTGGTCTCGGGGACGGGCCTGCGGTCTGCACGTTGCAACTGGCCGACGCCCCTGCCGGGGGCGGCGGCAACCGGAGGGTCCGCCGGGGCGTCCAACGTGGAAACCCCCTGCGTCGAGGAGAGTTCCATGTCCCCTGTCCAGATCATCCGCACAGTGGCCTTCGCCCTGATCGCCGGGGGCGTGTCCCTCGGACTGGTTCCCGGTGGCTCGTGCGGGGCGGGCTGGTGGCCCCTGGTCGACATGAACGCCTCCTTCGGATGGTTCGCCTACGAGGAGGTGCCCCGTCCCGCGATAGGGGCCGGCCTGTGCGGGACGACCATGGCCCCGGTGGGGTCGTGGGCGATCGCGTTGGTCGTGGTCGGGGCGACCCTGCTGCTGGGGGCGTGGATCAACACCCCCTACGGGCCGCAGGGCAAGCCGGAGGAGAGCGGCGCCCAGCCGCCCGATGCGACCCCGTCCTGAGGCGGCAGCGACCGGTCAGCGGAGGTTTCGCTCCTCGGGGCCGGTCGCGGCACGCAGGCCCGGGAGCTCACGGTGTCCCCTCGTCTCTCACCCGGCGTCGGACGTGCGCGGGAAGCTCGCGGCGGTCAGGAACCGTCCGTCCTTGCGCTCCACCGTGAGCTCGCCGCCCTCGCCGGCCACGCGCTCGCGCAGGGTCGCGAGCCCGCCGAGCCCGGTGGGCGGGCCCTCCTGCGCGCCGTCGTTGACGATGGAGATACCGGTCCCGGAGAGGGTGATCCACACCTGCTCGGCCTGGGCGTGCCGCAGGATGTTGGTGGTCGTCTCCCGCAGGACCTGGCCGAGTATCTCGCCCGCGCGGGCCTGGACCCCGCCCTCGCGGCGC